>NZ_JBGCUM010000089.1:0-13137 GCF_054177665.1 Roseateles sp. P5_E8
GCCTCGCTCGACCTGAACGCGGTCAAGGGCAGCGGCATGGACAACGGCAACCTCGTGGGGCTGGTGTCCAGCTACACGACGACCGACGGCGCCAAGCACGACATGGCCGACGTCTGGTTTGCCAAGGACGTGCAGCCGCAGAAGGCCGACGACGGCCACGCCGCGACGGTCAGCCTGACCGACGTGCTGGCTCCGCCGAGCGAGGCACTGCTCGGCGCGGCGACGGGTGGTCTCGCCCACGCTGCCCTGCCCTCGCCTGACGCCCACCTCGCCGCCATCGACCGCAAGCTGGCCGAGGAAGACGAGCAACGCCGCAACAACAGCGCCGGGTGGATCTGACGCCGGCAGCCCGCTGCCACTGATCTCCTGACGCCGGCACCGCAGTACCGGCCCCCACAGGCCCGACGGAGTGATCCGCCGGGCCTGATCTTTTTGGCTCTTTGCGCGTTGATTGGGCGAGAACCCAACGCAACGCCAAGCAGGAGAGCGGGCAGGCCTGATGCGGAGGTAAAGGAGGAGGTCGCGCAGCGGCCGGGGGACACGCAGCAGCAGGTCTGCCCGCTCTCCTGCGCCCAGGCCACCGACGCTTGGGCTTCACAAAGCAACGCGCAAAGAGCCATCTTTTTCGGCTCGCCAAAAACGCCTACACAAGCCGGCGCTTATTGGCGCTTGGGCCCGCGCGCGCGCTGGCCCAATGCAGCGCAGTGCCGAGCTGCCATCATGGGAGCCCGGCCCCTCACGACCTGGACTCCCGCATGGACCCCCACATCCCGACCGTCATCTTCCCGTCGATGAACGAGGAGCTGTACCGGCGCGCGCTGGAGTTCATCCCCGCGTCGTGGCCGCACATCGTCAAGGACGGCAACCCCACGCGCCATTTCGACGAATTGCGCGGGCTGGACATCAAGACGCGCTGGGCACTCAACATCGACGAGGACGCTTTCCTCATCGACCCGGCGGCCGTGCTGGAGCTGATCCGACGCATGGAACGCGAGGGCTATGACACCGCCGGCATCCAGGACGGCTCCAGCCACCTGCGCCAGCACAACCCGACGATCTTCAACCCCTTCTTCTTCGTCTTCAACGTCGAGAAGCTGCAGGCCAGCACCAAGTCCTGCGTCGATCCCGCGGCGGAGAGCCAACGCTACGCGCACCTGGTGCGCTTCAACAACGGCCCGGCGCAGTTCGACAACTTCGAGCCCTACTACCCCTTCTTCGTCGACCTGCTGCACTGCGGTCTGCGGCCGCTCTACCTGCCCAACCGCGAGTTCAGCGAGTTCCCGGCCGACGGCACCAACCTCGGCAAGCCCTCCGTCGTGATGGACGACGCCGGCCGCGAGCTGTGCGTGCATTCCTGGTACTCGCGGCTGTACCACGAGCCCATCGTGCGCCAGCGCATCCAGCACTGCGTGGACCATGCGCTGCGCAGCCCCTTCAGCAGCCATCCGTCCAAGACCGTCCCGCCAGTAACCGTGCTGATCCCGGCGCACAACGCCGAAGCCACGCTGGCCGAAACGCTGGACAGCCTGGCCGCGCAGACTTTTCAGCAGTTCAGCGTGCTGCTCATCGACGATGCCTCAAGCGATGGCACCGCCGCGCTGGCCGCCCGCTATGCCGACCGGCTGCGCATGGACGTGGTCACATTGGCAGAGAACGCCGGTGTGGCCGGTGCCATCAACCAGGGCCTGGCGCGCAACACCAGCCCCTATATCGCCCGCATCGATGCTGACGACGTCGCGCTGCCCACCCGCCTGGAGAAGCAGCTGCGCTTTCTCGAAGCCCGCCCCGACATCGACGTCTGCAGCACGTGGATGGAGCTGTTCTCCGCCGACCCAGGCTACGCCGGCGGCGTGACGCACAAGCCGCTGGAAGACGCCGACATCAAGACATCGCTGGTGCAGTACTGCGCGGTGTCGCACGGCGCGTCCATGTTCCGCCAGAGCTTCTTCACCGACGTCGGCGTGTTCGACACGCGGCTGGACTACGCCGAGGACTACGACCTCTGGTGCCGCGGCGCCTTGCTCGGCAAGCGCTACGCCAACCTGCCCGAGCCGCTCACCCGCTACCGGCAGCACGCCAACCAGGTGGGCCAACAGAAGCGCCAGCTGCAGTACGAGCGCGACCTCAAGATCAAGCAGAAGTACCTGTCGGCCCTGCTGGGCAGCACGGCCATCGGCCACCTGCCGGAGTTCCTGCACCTGCTCACGCGGTTCTCCAGCAAGGAGATCGCCACGCGCGTGCTGCGCGATTCAATGCCCGTGATGTCGCAACTGGCTCAGCGCCTGCCCAACCCGGCGCTGTTCTGGGCCATCGTGGCCGGCTCGGTGGACCGGCACCTGATGTAGGCCTTTCGGCCTTCCGGCCTTCAGCGCTTGCGCAGCACGATGGTCATGCTGTCGGCGCTGCTCATCAGCGGCTCACCGCAGGTGCAGCACCAGGACAGGTAGTCGAACTCCATGCTGCCGCAGCGCCAGCACTGGGTGGGCAGCGTGGCGCGCTTGTAGACGTGCACGCTGTCGACCTGGGCATAGAGAGCCTGCAACTGCTCACGGCTGAAATGCGCACCGGCGAGGCGGGCCAGGCGGGACTCACCTAACTCGCCAAGTCCCAGGCGCTTGGCATGGTCGAAGGCCAGCAGCACGTGCAGCGAAGTCTGTGCCCGCTCGACGCGTCCGAAGTCGCCCTGGAACAGGCTGTGACCGGGGTGGCTGGTGTGGATGTCCTCCAGCACATACAGCCCGCCGGGCGCCAGTTTCTGCAAGCCCAGGCGCAGGCAGCGCGACTGGTGGCTCGGGATGTGCGAGCCGTCCTCGATCAGCAGGCGCGGCGGCTCGATGCTGGCCAGGAAAGCGGCGACCTGCGCCTCGCTGTCCTGGTCGACTTGCGCATAGCGGATGCGCTCGCCCTGCGGCCAGCTCGGCTGCACGTCGAGGATGTCCGCGCCGATCAGCCGGGCGCTCGGGAAGCGCTCGCTGAGCCAGCGGATAGAGTTGCCGTTCAGCACGCCGAACTCGACGACCAGCCCGTCGATGTCGACCGGGAAGTGCTGCGCATAGAAGTCGACATAGGCGTGCCAGAACGACTTGTCGCTGGCGGCCATCAACGGCGAACTGGGCAGTTGGTTCATGGAGTGCAGTCCGGGAGGGTCGGTCGATATTACGGGCCCTGCCTGGCGCCGATGCGGCGAACTGGGACGCGTCTGCCCCCTACCGACCATGGCGCCCGACAGCCGCGGGCCGCTAGCATCCGCTGATGGCTGCCCCCTTCTTCTCCATCGTCATGGCCACCCACCACCGCCCGGCCACACTGGCTCGTGCGATCGCCTCGCTGCGGGCGCAGACCTTTGCTGACTTCGAGATCCTGCTCACCGCCGACGCCCTGGATACCGAAACCGCCGCCGTCGTCGCCCGCGACCTGGGCCCGGCCGACAGCTTCCTCAAGCGCACCGGCGCGAACGGCCCCGCCGAGAGCCGCAACCAGGGCCTGACGCGGGCACGCGGCGAATGGGTCATCTTCCTGGACGACGACGACACCTTCGAGCCCCACCACCTCGCGGCGCTGAAGCCGCACTGCGAGCGTGCCGACGCCCAGGTGTTGTACACCGACATCACCATCGTCACGGAAGACCGCCAGCAGCCGGGCATCCCCGAACTGAGCCGTCAGTTGACACCGCTGGCCGGCGCCGACACGAACATGCTCTGGGTCAAGAACTTCATCCCCCTGCACTGCCTGGCCTACCGGCGCAGCCTGCTGCAGGGCCTCAGCTTCGACGCCCACCTGGCCTCGCAGGAGGACTGGGACTGGCTGCTGGGCGTCTGCGCGCGTGCGACACCGGCCTATGTGGCGGGCGGCGGCGCCGTCATGCACAAGGACTTCGTGAACCCAGGCGCCCGGCGCGGCCAGCAGGAGGCGTCGAACAACACGACCGTGGTGCTGGACTTCCTGCACGTCTACCGCCGCTGGCCGGCGCCCACGCCTGAGCTCAAGGCCGCGCGGGCGGGGCTGCTGAAGGGCGTGGGGCTGGCGCTGCCGGTCGAGTGGTTCTAGTTTCTTGAAGCTGGCGTGCCTGCCCGGAAGGGCAGGACTCGATGGCGCCTCCAGCGGGCTGGATTAAGCTCCTGACAGCTCATTTCTGTACGCTGTCGTGACCAAGAAAAGAATAAATAACGCGTTGGCCGGCCCCATGCTGGGCCTGCTGGTCGCCTGCCTGGGCCTTGCCACGACGTGCGGCTGGCTGCTCCAGGTGCCGGCCCTCGTCCAGCTTCGCCAGGGGCTGCTGCCCATGGTCTTCAACACGGGGCTGTGCTTCCTGCTGTGTGGCACGGCGCTGGCACTGCCACTGTGGCGAGGCCTGCGGATGGTCATGCTGCGCAGCCTGATTGCAGCCGTGCTGATCGCCCTGTGCGGCCTGACGCTGGCCGAGCATCTGCTGGACCGTAGCCTGTTCGGCATCGACCTGGCGGGCCTGCATGCCTGGTACGACTACGGCAACACGCGACCGGGCCGCATGGCGCCGAACACGGCGCTGGGCTTCATCGTGGCGGGCTGCGCGCTGCTGGTGGGCGACCGCGTCACCCATCGCGGCCTGGCCGCCACCGAGCTGGTGCTGACCTTTCTGCTGATGGCCATCGGCCTGACCGGCCTGGTGGGCTACCTGCTCGCGCCCGAGCTGCTGTTCAACTGGGCCAAGTCCGCGCGCATGGCGATGCACACCGCCACCGGCATGATCCTCATGTCCGTGTCGCTTTGGCTGTCCTGGTCGCGCAGCGACTGGTACACCGGCGAGGCCTATTTCCGCGAAGACGTGAAGGTGCGCCTGCTGGCGGCGTCCATCCTCGTGCTCGTCGCTACGACGACGGCACTGACGGGCTTCGTCTTCCAGCAGGCCACCGCCAAGTCGACGATGGAGGCCCGCCTGGCGACCATCGTGCAGGCGCGTGGCCCCTGGCTGCGGCTGATGGCGCAGGAGATTGCGCGCCATGCGGAGCAGGCGGTCGGGCTGGCCGGCCTGGACACCAACTCCGAAAGCCTGCGTGTCGATTCGCCCGCCCGCGCCCATGAGATCAAGCGCCTGGCCGACAGCTTCGCCCGCCAGGGCTGGCAGCATGTGGCGCTGCTGGCGCCCGGTGGCAGCAGCATTGCCGTGCTCGGGGCGATGCGGACGCCGCCCGAGTTCAACGCGCCGCTGGACCCGCTGGGCCGCGTGTCGCTGCTGTGGGACGGCCAGCTGCTGCTGCGCGTGCAACAGCCGCTGGGCAGCGATGACGGCGCGCTGCAGCTGCTGATGGAGCGGCCGGCGCCCGAACTGGCCGCCGTCGTGTTCTCGGCGTCCAGCCTGGGCGAAACCGGCGAGGTGGTCGCCTGCATACCGCGCGTCCAAGGCATGCTGTGCCTGCCCACAAGCCTGCGGCCGCAGCCCTTCTTCCTGCCCTTCCGCCCGCCCGGAGCCGACCCGCTGCCCATGCAGCTGGCCCTGGCCGGCCAGAGCGGCGTCAAGCAAGCGCGGGACTACCGCGAGCAGACCGTCATCGCGGCCTACGGCCAGTTGGCGCCGGGGCTGGGCTTTGTCGCCAAGCAGGATGCCGCCGAGATCTACGCG
This sequence comes from Roseateles sp. P5_E8, assembly GCF_054177665.1. Classification (NCBI taxonomy): domain Bacteria; kingdom Pseudomonadati; phylum Pseudomonadota; class Betaproteobacteria; order Burkholderiales; family Sphaerotilaceae; genus Roseateles; species Roseateles sp. P5_E8. Next base: position 5,600 of record NZ_JBGCUM010000089.1, read on the forward strand.
CCCATCCGTCAGGCCCTGGCCATCGGCGCGCCGCTGCTGTTGCTGCTGTCCGCCGTCGGCGCGGCACTGATGATCTGGCAGCTCGGGCCCCTGGTGGCGCGCATGCGCGGCGCGGAGGCCGTGGCCTCGGATGCGGCGGCCAAGATGCAGACCATCGTCGACAGCGCGGGCGACGGCATCCTGACGCTGGATGGCGAGAACCGCATCATGTCCGCCAACCTGGCCGCCGGCCGCCTGTTCGGCCACGACCCGGCCGAACTGGTGGGACGGCCCATGGCCGCCCTGCTGCCACCGGGCATGCCATGCCCTGGCCAATCGCAGGCCGGCGCCGAACTTGAAGGCCTCAGGCAGGACGGCTCGCGCTTTGCGCTGGAATGGACGTGCAACGCGGTGCCGCTGCAGGGCGCCCCGCTGTCGGTCGTGACGCTGCGCGACATCAGCCTGCGCAAGGAACTGGAAGACAAACTGTCCCGCCTGGCCCAGTACGACGCGCTGACCGGCCTGCCCAACCGCAGCCTCTTCATGGACCGCCTGGCCACCGCCTCGCTACGGGCCGGCCGGGCGCGGCGCGCGCTGGCCGTGCTCTTCCTGGACCTGGACGGCTTCAAGGCCATCAACGACGACTTCGGCCACCGCGAGGGCGACGCCGTCCTCGTCGAGGCCGCCCGGCGCCTGAACCAGGCCGTGCGCAAGTCCGACACCGTGGCCCGCCTGGGCGGTGATGAGTTCACCATCGTGCTGGAGCAGCTGAGCCAACCGCTGGCCGACGTGCAAGGCGTCGCCGAGAAGATCATCGAGGCAATGCGCGCGCCCTTCATCGTCCAGGGCCAGGCGCGGTTGGTGACGGTCAGCATCGGCGCGGCCATCCACCTCGAAGGCGAGCCGCAGCAGACCACGACCGTGCTGCTTAACCGCGCCGATACGGCCATGTACGAGGCCAAGCGGGCAGGCAAGAACGCCTTCCGGGTCAGCACGGCGGCCGAGTTGGCCTAAGGGCCTGTTAACGCTACGGCGGTGGGTCGCGAAGGCCATTCGCCAGGGGCCAATCAAGGCGCAGCGCGCCGCTCGCATTGATATGCGAGCAAGCGGTGCAACGCGGAGTGGCCCCTGGCGAATGGCCTTCCCTTCGGGTTGTGGCCAGAAAGCCCGCGCGCGGCGTTGCAAATCCTCGCCGGGTGATCAACCCGGCTCCGGTTTGCGCCTTGCTCGCGGGCTTTCTGGCCACAACGCGGCCCGCTGCCGTAGTGTTAACAGGCCCTACCGCTCAGTCGCCCCACTTGCCGATGTACTTCTTGTAGTTCTCCAGCCAGGCGTTGGAGCCGAAGCCGCCCTCGCTCTGGTGCGTGATCGCCACCGGCCAGGTCCCCAGCCGCAGGCCGGCGGCGCGGGCCGAGCGGCAGAAGTCCATGTCGTAGAAGTGGAACTCGAAGCGCTCGTCGAAGCTCACCTGCTTGGCCCGCAGGACGTCCCGCTGCGCGGCCAGCAGCACGCCGTCCAGCAGTTCGCAGGCGGCCGGCACCGGGCCGAAGGCCGAGATCGTGGCGAACGGCGACGGCCCGTGCGAGACGACGCCGCTGAGGTTGGCGCGGTCGTCCCACTTGAACTCGATGGACGGGAAGGCCCATGACGGCTGCAGCGGCGCGCGGCGCCTGTTGCCGGCCACGCCGATGACGTCGAAGGCCTGCACGCCGGTGACCACGTGCTCGAAGAAGAAGTAGTCGTCCAGCCAGACATCGTCGTGGATGAAGGCGATGACGGGCGAGGCGTCCTCCGCCGCGATGCGCTCGTTGTAGAGCGACGGCAGGCCACGGCGGTTCTCGAAGAACACGCGGGCTTTCAGCCGGTCGTCGTGAGACATGCGGCGCAGCGACAAACCCAGCGCCGAGCGGCCCCAGAACTCGTCGGACGTCAGGCGGGTGGCGCAGACGAGGTCGATCATGTCGCGAGTTGCCGTAGCACGCGCGCCGGGTTGCCCGCGACGACGGCGCCCGCAGGCACGTCGCGCGTCACGACGGCGCCCGCGCCCACCATGGCACCGGCGCCGATGGTGATGCCCGGCAGGATGGTGGCGTTGGCGCCGATGCTGGCGCCGGCTTTCAGCACGGTGCGCGCGAACTGCTCAGGCCGCTGGCGCGAGCGCGGGAAGGCGTCGTTGGCGAAGGTGGCGTTGGGGCCGATGAACACGTCGTCCTCCACGCGCAGGCCGTCCCACAGCTGCACGCCGCTCTTCACGGTGACACGGTCGCCGACGACGACGTCGCCCTCGATCAGCACCTGCGCGCAGATGTTGCAGTCCGCGCCGATGCGGGCACCGGCCAGGACCACACAGAACTGCCAGACGCGCGTGCCGGCGCCGATGTCTGCCGTCTGGACGTCGGCGAGTGGGTGGATCATGCGGTCTCCTCGGCGCCGCAGTAGGCGTGCCAGGCGGTGATGTAGTCGGCTTCGGCGCGCTCGTCGCCGCTGCCAAGCGCGAGGCCCAGTTGCGCGACGCGGCACATCGGCTCGTCCACGGCCTTGTAGTGTTGCAGCACGGTGCTGCCCATTCGCTGCGCCACTGCGGCCAGTTGCTGCGCCGTCAGGTGGCCGAGCCGGTGCGAGGCCAGCGCCAGTGCGATCCAGGCGAGCAGCCCGAGCTTGAAGATGCGGCCGGTCGTCTGCGCCGTGTTCTGCCCGGGGCTGGTGCGGAAGTAGCCGAGGTGCTCGTTGATGAACACCAGCGGCGCCTGCTGGCTGGCCACGAGAAAGGCGCCTATGTCCTCCAGCCCCGTGAAGCTGATGCCGGCCAGGCGCGTTTTCAGCAGCTCCTCGCGCATGGCCGCGCGGAAGGTGGCGTTGGAGAACTCGCCGAGCCAGTTGTTCGTGCCGGCCACCGTGTGGGGGAACAGCACGTCGGGCCTGAGCGCGAACAGCCGCTGCGGATGATTGTTCACGGCCTCGGGCACGGGCAGGCTGGAGATGGGCTGGCCGGACTCGATGGCCGTCCAGCGCCGGCTGACCGCGCAGTGCGCGCGCGCCAGGGCATGAGCCTGGGCGTGGCGCTCGTAGAACTGCGGGTAGGGGATGTCATCGTCCAGCTGCAGGTGAAAGAACTCGGTCTCGCCCTGGTAGTGCTGCAGCAGGTTGCGGAAGTTGGCCCAGGCGCCGGCGCGCGGGCCGGGGATGACCTCGATGCGCAGTGCGGGGTAGGCGGCGCGGGCCTCGGGCGTCTCTAGCGCGCGCAGGAAGGCCTGGTCGGGGCTGTCGTCGGACAGCACGACCCGCGCGGGCGCGACGGTCTGGCTCTGCAGGGCCTGCAGCAGCTCACCCAGGTACTGCGACTTGTAGGCCGGCACGAGGACGGTGACGTCCATGCTCCTCATGCGCTGGCCTTCACGGCGCGGATGACGGCGTCGACTTGCGCCTCCTGCAAGCCTGGCCACAGCGGCAGGCTCAGCACTTCGGCGTGGATGGCCTCGGAGATCGGCAGGTCGCCCGGGCCCAAGCCCAGCTCGGCGTAGGCCGGCTGCAGGTGCGGCGGCACGGGGTAATGAATCATCGTGGCGATGCCCTGCTCGGCCAGCGCCTGCTGCAGCCGGTCGCGCGCTTCGTGGCGCACGACGAAGAGGTGCCATGCGGGCTCGGTGCCCGGTGCCACGGCGGGCAGCACGAGCGGCAGGCCGGCAAGCTCCTGCAGATAGCGCGCGGCGATGGCGCGGCGCTCGTCGGTGGCGGCCTGCAGCTGGGCCAGCTTGGCGTGCAGAACGGCGGCCTGGATGTCGTCCAGCCGCGAGTTGTAGCCCTTGACCTCGTTGTGGTACTTGACCCGCGAGCCGTAGTTGCGCAGCACGCGCAGCTGGTCGGCCAGCGCCGCATCGGCCGTGGTCGCACCGCCCGCGTCGCCAAAAGCGCCGAGGTTCTTGCCGGGGTAGAAGCTCCAGGCCGACACGTCGGCCAGGCTGCCCACCTTGCGGCCCTTGTAGACGGCGGCGTGCGCCTGGGCGCAGTCGTCCAGCACCTTCAAGCCGCGGCGCGCGGCAATCGCGTTGATGGCGTCCATGTCGGCCGGCTGGCCGTACAGGTGCACCGGCAGCAGCACCTTGGTGCGCGGCGTGATGGCGGCCTCGATGAGGGCCGGGTCGAGGTTGAACGTGGCCGGGTCGCATTCCACCGGCACGGGCGTGGCGCCGCACTGGCTGACGGCCAGCCAGGTGGCGATGTAGGTGTTGGACGGCACGATGACTTCGTCGCCCTCGCCCACCCCCAAGGCGCGCAGGCCCAGATGCAGCGCGTCCAGCCCGTTGGCCAGGCCCACGGTATGCGCAGTGCCGCAGTAGGCGGCATAGGCGGCCTCGAAGGCCAGCAGTTCCTGCCCGAGCAGGTACCAGCCACTGGCGGCCACGCGCGCCAGCGCGGCGTCGATGGCGGGCTGGCTGGCCGCGTAGGCGGGCTTGAGGTCCAGGAAAGGCACGGCCACGCTCATTGCGCGCCTCCGTTCAGCTCGGCCATGAAGTCGTCGTAGTTGCGGATGTAGTCGGCCGCCTCGTAGGTGTGCGACGCCAGCACCAGCATGGTCGCGTCGGCGGAGAAGCGGTACTGGATGCCCCACACCATCGGCGGGATGTGCAGGCCGACCTGCGGCGTGTCCAGCCGCACCTCGTCGCGCCGCTCGCCATCGTCCAGCACGATGGACACGGCTCCCTTCAGGCAGACGAGGAACTGGTGGCATTCGCGGTGGGCATGCTCTCCGCGCACCTCTTCGCTCGGCACGTCGTAGACGACGAAGAAGCGCTGCGGCGTGAACGGCAGGTGCGCGCCGATCTCGCCGAAGCTGAGCGCCCCGCGCAGGTCGACGATCTTGGGCAGGCGGTGCAGGCCTGCGCCGCGCGCGCTGAGCGCCGGCAGCGAGGATTGCGCCATGGCCTGGGCGGACAGGCCCTGCCCGGCCAGCGGCACGGACGGCGTATCCAGGTAGCCGGTGATGTGCGCCGGGTTGCCCGCAACGATGGCGCGCGGCGGCACGTCGCGCGTGACGACGGCGCCGTCGCTGACCAAAGCGCCCTGCCCGACGGTGACACCGGCACGGACTGTGGCGTTGGAGCCGATGCTGGCGCCGGTGCGGATGCGCGTGCGCAGCGGTTCGGCCTGGTGGCGCTGGCTGCGCGGCGTGAGGTCGTTCGTGAAGCTGGCGTTCGGGCCGATGTAGACATCGTCTTCGATGTGCACGCCGTCCCACAGCTGCACGCCGCACTTGACCGTGACGCGGTCACCCAGCACCACGTCGTTCTCGATGAAGACGTGGTCGCAGATGTTGGCCTGGGCGCCGATGCGCGCGCCCGGCAGCACATGCGCAAACGCCCAGATGCGGCTGCCCGCGCCGATGTGCGGCGTCTCGACAAGCGCATGCGAATGCACGAAGCAGTCTGCCGGCGGCACCGCGCGAGCGCCCGTTCCATCTTGCACAGTCATCCTTCAAGACCTTTCATGGGTCGAACCCCTTCGCCGAAGCTGCTGATGATCCCGCCATTTGCAGGGCGCAAGTGCGCAGTCAGCCGCTGAATCAAGGCCCAATTCAGGCGAAGCTGACACCGTGCTCCTTCAGCGCGATCCTGATCAACTGGTAGTTGACAGAATCAGCCACCTCATCGCCGGACAATTCGACACTGAATTCCTCCTCGATGGCCATGATCAAGTTCATATGGCGGAGCGAATCCCAGCGTTCGAGCGTGTCCTTCGAAGCAGCTTCGGTAATTTCAGCCACGTCCACATCCAGCACGCGGGCCAGGACTTCTTTCAATTTCCGGTCTGACAAACTCATATTCACTCCGTCACTTTGATATAAGACAGCGGCGCCGGCGTTAGCGGCAGCTGCGTCAATTCGTACTGGGCCGCTGTATCTCCATTATTTTCTATGGCGACAAAACCAAGGGAAGGCCAGAAACTGGCGACCTGCTCGTTCTTCGGCGTCGCTATATATTCTGCCTGCCAGCTCGACACGCCAAGCGCCGGCGTCAGCAACTCCAAAACCCGCGCCACAAATACCTGCTCGATATGGCGACCCAGGATCCGGCAACTGAGCATCAGCGCATCAACGACGCCTACAGCCCCGTCCTTTCGCGCGATCAACACACCGGTCAATCCGGAGTCACCAAAACGGTCACGCACGGACAGGCTCACCACCGCAAACTCGGCGCTGTTGCACATCGCCTCGATCTGGCTTTCGGAATAGCGCCGCGTCGTCAGATTGAACTGATTGGTTTTCTGCGTCAGCTGCGCGATGCGCGGCACTTCGCCGAGCGTAGCCTGATGGACCGAGATGGCAATCGCCAAGGAAGCCAGATACTGCTCCATGTTTTCAAACTTGGCCTGGCTCTGCTTGCGACTGGCCTCGTCACGGTACATCTGCGAGCGCCGCAGATCTTCGCTGCTGACAGCCAGAGTATCGAACAGGCTGTTCGCCCGCAGGAGCTGCGGCAGCAAATAGAGCTTCTCCGGCACCTGCAACACCGTCACCGCGGGATGCGCTTCGCGGATCAACCCGCACTCCATCGGGTTGTCATCGACAAAAACAAAACTGTCGATGCCGATATTCAGATCCGCTGCCAATCCGGCGAGGCTGCTCGCCTTGTCATCCCAGTTGACACGCCAGGCCGACAAATGCTCACGCTTGAGCAGGCAATCCGGGTGCTTGTCCAACACATCCCAGACATCCTGCTCATTGTTCTTGCTGCTGAGGCAAATCAGCACGCCGCGCCTATGCAGGCTCAAGACGCTCTTTTGAAACTCGTAAAACACATTGCCCGGATAGTTGTGCCGGTCAAGCTTGATCCCGCCCAGCCCGTCTTCACCGACCACACCGCCCCACAGCGTATTGTCGCAATCCAGCACGAGGCATTTTTTCGCCCGACCCTTCAGCGCCTTCGCGATTTTTATGATGTCAAGCGCGTAGAGATAGAGGAACGCCTTTTTGAACGGCGCTTTGGACATATACCAAAACCGGTAGTCCAATGAATCACCGGCGCCCAACTGCCGCAGATAACGTTCCCAGTCGCTCAGTAGAAAACGTGCGGGCTTGCTCGCCACATAGTCGCGTATCAACTGGTTCAGCCGCAACACTTCGTCATGATGACTGAACAGACCACGCGCGGCGCTGATGCCGAAATCCGGCTCGCTCGGGGGAACAAAGGTATTGACGAGAATGAGGGCCGACGTGTCTTCTGCGGCGCTGTCGTACAACGCTGCCAAGCCGGCCATCACCTCGGCGGCCGTCCACGGGTTGCACCAACCGTCCGGCAGATAGGTATCCAGGTGCAAAGCCAGAACAATCAATTCCGGCGCACTGCGATACAGATGAGAGTCTTTGCTCAAGATCTCCTGCTGAACGCTGTCATATTCGCCAAACTTGATGGCTGGGGCGATGCCCGCCTGCAAGCCGTGATAACTGACGTAGGGCTCAATGCCCTCAATCGTGAGATTTCTCAGGAAATTGATGTTGATTGAAAGGCTCGCCGCATCCTTCATGGCCTTGATACTCGCCAGCATCTCAGACAGGCTGAGCT
>NZ_JBGCUM010000090.1:0-13086 GCF_054177665.1 Roseateles sp. P5_E8
CCGCTGGGCAGCGACCAGCTCACGCTCAACGCGGGCACGGCGACGTTCAGCGACAAGAACGTCGGCACGGCCAAGCCGGTCTCCATCAGCGGCGCCAGCCTCACGGGCACGGACGCCGGCAACTACCAGCTCGCCGCGCCCACCGGCCTGACGGCCAACATCACGCCCGCCACGCTCACCTTCTCCGCCACGGCGCAAAGCCGCAGCTACGACGGCACGACCGTGGCCCAGCTCACCGGCCTGGGCGTCACGCCGCTGGGCAGCGACCGGGTGACGCTGAATGCCGGCGCAGGCGCCTTCGCCGACAAGAACGCCGGCACCGCCAAGGCCGTCAGCACCAGCGGCTTCAGCCTCTCGGGCCTCGACGCCGCCAACTACCTGCTGGCCGCGCCCACGGGCCTGGCCGCCGACATCACGCCGGCCACGCTGACCGGCAGCGTCAGCGCCGCCAACAAGGTCTACGACACCACCACCGGCGCCACGGTCAGCGTCAGCGCCATCACCGGCTTCATCGGCAGCGAGAGTGTGGGTGTGGCCGGCTCCGGCAGCTTCGCCGACAAGAACGTCGGCACGGGCAAGGTCGTCACCGCCAGCTACCTGCTCAGCAACGGCGGCAACGGCGGCCTGGCCGCCAACTACCAGTTCCAGCCGCCGGCCGGCAACGTCACGGCCAGCATCACGCCGGCGACGCTCACCTACCTGGCCGACCCCGCCGTGTTGTTGAGCGGCCTGCCCTTCCCCACCTTCACCGGCACCGTCAACGGCTTCCTCGGCAGCGACTCCGTCGCCAACGCCACCACCGGCACCGCGGCCTACCAGGCCGGCGTGGCCACCAGCGCGCTGCCCGGCCTCTACGCCATCAACGGCAGCGGGCTCGCGGCCGCGAACTACGTCTTCGTGCAGGACAGCCGCAACGCCCAAGCCCTGCAGATCGTCCCCAGCGTCAGCCCGGCCCAGGACACGGCCCAGACCGGCACGGCGAACCTGGCGCACGCGCTGCAGGCCTCCCTGCCCGATGCGCCCACGTTCACGCCGCGCGACACCGGCTTGCTGGACCTGACGGCTTCGTCGTCGGGCAGCCCGCCGCCGTCCGGCCAGGCCAGCGCCAGCCAGGCGGCGATAGCCTTCGGCCCGCAGCCCGTCAGCGACATGTCCTCGGAGGGCCTCGTCAACCTGCTCGGCGAGCGGGAGGCCTACAAGCGAAGCCTGTTCGCACCGGCCATCCGCCGCCTCGAGCAGGACCCGACCCTGGCCGACCTGCCGGCCTGCCGCAGCCTTCAGGAGCTGGCCGAAGGCAAATGCCTGCTGACCGAGGCGCTCAAGCGCCAGACCCAGGCCCTGCGCATCGCGGCGGCCGCCGGGACGCTGCCGACGCCTGCGCCCGCCCAGCCGGTGGCAGCACCCACCTTACCCACCGCATCCGCCCCGGTCACGGCCCCGCCGGCGCCCGTGGCGGCGGCACCGGTGCCCACCCCCACGCCCGACTTCTCGCAGCTCGCCAAGCGGCCCGTGCGACAGGCGGCCCTGCCCCAGATCACGCGCAAGATGGCCCTGCTGATCGGGGCCGRCACCTACCAGGACCCGCGCGTGCCCAGCCTGGCCAATGCGGTCGGCGACGTGCGCGCCGTCGGCGCGCTGCTCGAAAGCCAGCTCGGCTACGAAACCGTGGTCATAGAGAACGCCAACCGCGCCTCCGTCATTGCGGCACTGAACCAGATGGCGGTCGAGGCCGGGCCGCACGACTCGGTGGTGGTCTATTACGCCGGCCACGGCGAGCTGGTCGACGCGAAGGATCAGGGCAAGGGCCAGGGCGGGAGCCACGGCTATTGGCAGCTGGTGGACAGCCGGGCCGACAAGCCCGAGAGCTGGCTGTCCAACGACGACATCACGCGGCTGCTGAACCAGATCGACGCCTCGCAGGTGGCCCTGATCTCCGACAGCTGCTACTCGGGGGCCCTGGCCAATGGCGAGCGGCTGCGCGCCGTGCCTGGCACGCCCAACCCGGCCGCTCTGCTGGCCGGCCGCAGCGTCGTCGTGATGTCCTCGGGCGGCAACGAGCCGGTCTTCGACAGCGGCAAGGACGGCCATTCGCCCTTCGCCTGGAACCTGATGAACACCCTCGGCAAGTTGTCGGGCTGGCAGCCCGGCGGCAACGTCTTCGAGCGCGTACGCTTCGCGGTGGCGCGCGAGCTGCCGCAGCGCCCGCAGTACGCGGCTGCGGTCGGTCACCAGCAAGGGGGTGACTACCTGTTCGAGCGGCGCCAGCTGGACACCGCCAAACCATGAACCAGCGTCGGCCGGCCACCCGGGCCGGTCGCCGCCTAGCAGGAGACTTCCGATGAACCTTCTTCTCGAACGACTCGCCCTCTGGTCCGCTTCGCTGCTGATGCTGTGCTGCGCCGCCGCGGCGCAGGCGCAGACCGGCCCCGCTGCCAACCCCGTGCTCAAGGGCAAGCAGGTCACCGAGTCGGCCCTGGTCGACGCCCTGGCCATCGAGCCGCCCGAGGCCGCCAGCGGCGTCGGCGTCATGCGCGGCTTTCGCCCGGCGGGCAAGCCCGGCGCGCCGCCTGTGAAGGCCGGCCCCGGCAAGGCCAGCCTGCTGATCACCTTCGCGACCAACGCCGCCGACCTCAGCGCCGATGCCCAGCGCCAGCTCGACGTGATGGCCCGCGCCCTGCAGACCGACACCCTGGCGGGCTTCTCCTTCCGCGTCGAAGGGCATGCCGATGCGCGCGGCGAGGCTGACACCAACCAGCGCCTGTCCCAACAGCGGGCCCAGGCCGTCGTCGACTACCTGGTCAGCAAGCACGGCATCCTGGCCGACCGCCTCAACGCCATCGGCAGGGGCTCGTCCGAACCCCTGAACAAGATCCAGGCCAACGCGCCAGAGAACCGCCGCGTCACCTTCGTCACGACACGCGGCTGACGCCCTCGCGGCGCCCGCGCCTTGCGCCCGGTCCACCGTGTTCGACTGATCTGGCTGGGCCTGCTGCTCCTCGCGCTCGCCTTGGCGGGCGGCGCCCTGTTGATGCGCCACGCCGGCGGCGGCATGCCGGCGCCGCCGCCGCCATCACAACCTGGTGTCGAGCCAGCCTCGGTCGCTGAATTGCTGGCGCTGCGCCCCGCGGCCGACTGGCAGCCGCGCTGGCTGCGCGGCAAGGGCGCCGTGCTCGTCATCCAGTTCCCCAACCTGTGGGCCCAGGGCCGGGCCCTCAACCGCGCCGCGGCCCTCATCGAGAAGGCTGGGACGCGCCGCGACCAGGTGCTGACGGACGCCGGGCTGCAGGACGCCCTGGCCGCTGCGGACGACAACGAGGCCAGCTATTTCCTCGGCCACGATTACCGCGCCGATGACCTGGCGAGGTTCTTCAGCCTGGCCCAGACGCAGCAGGTGGCGCTCAATGCCGACGAACTGCGCCTGCGCCAGCTGCTGCTGGACGCCGGCCTGCTGCAGGCGGCCGGGCCCGGCCAGTTCAGCGGCAATTCGGACCGCGCGCTGATCAGCTTCAGCGCCGAGCAGGCCGACGACCCCGCCACACCGCAGGACGAAGGCATGGACGGCCAACGCCGAGAGTCCGTGTTGAGGCACGAACTCAGCCACGGCCGCTACTTCACCGACGCCCGCTACCGCGACCATTGCCGGCACTTCTGGACCGAGCTCCTGTCCGAAACCGAGCGCCAAACCTGGCGCCGCTACCTCGACCGACTGGGCTACGACCCCGCCAACGAGGAGCTGATGGTCAACGAGACCCAGGCCATGCTGATGCACACGCCCGACACCCGCGACTTCGACGCGGCGGCGTTGGGCATTGGCGCGAGGGAGCTCGAAGGGCTGCGGGCGCGGTTTCGGCAGGGGCTGCCGGTGGGGGAGTGATGTTCAGGCTTGAAGAGGCCAGGTCGGCACTGCTCCACCTCAGCCTTCACGGCGACATGCTCGGCCTCGCGTGGAGGCCACTGGCTTCCAGCCTGAGGATGCCATCGGAGCAGTCAGTGAGGTCAAAGGTGAGATGCAGCATGGTGATGCGTAGAAGGAACTGCCTATTTAAATTTGCCCCGCAGTTGATCGGCTAAGCGACCACATGAGCCAGTGGTCAGTAACATCACCTTCCCTCTCGTCTGGGAGGAGCGTCAAGTGATATGCCGCATAGCACCAATATCAGATCTTTTGTATCCGCCGCGAACAGCCAAGATCCTCTTTTGCGAGCTTACTGTGGGCTCGTGGCCCTGGAACTTGCCATCAAACATGAAGTTGGGTTGTCGGATCATGATGTAGTTCACGGGCTGAACAAGCTTCGTGGTGCCAAGGCCATCGACACGAAGGCATGGACCGCAGTTAGCTTGCTCACTTTGACTAATAAGCTCCGGACTGACTTGGTGGCCATACACGTAAACGGCGTGGACGGGATGGCTCGCACCGCACCCGCCAACAGTTATCCGTACCTCAGGTACTGCCGGTTCGCCGAAGACGGATGGACAACTCCGCATACGGCTGAGAGTGAGCTGACTACGCTTGCAAACACAGTCCAGCAGATCAGAACCTTCCTCCGAACCAACTTTTCATTGCTGATATGAAAACACTATCCCAGCTGTTGCGGCGTCTTCAAGAGCACATGAATGGTCGGATCGAATTACGATACGTTCACCCACTCGTGTACGTTCTCTGCATTGACGAGGAATTTGGAGGGCGCGATAACGAAGAGCGACACAGCATCCTTGCTGCGAAGATCGATTGTTCAATAGAGGAACTTCAGGCCATCGTGGCTAGAGGCTCTTTGCAATTGGCACCAGTCACCCGTCGAGAACGGGAGATTGACTACGCCTTCTTAGACAACCAAGAGAGTGGGCAACATTGGCTTTCGTGGTACGCCCATTTGTCCGACCGCGCGGCGCCAGCGACCGTGGAAGGCGATACGTCTAGAGCACTTCACTTCTATGGCTTTAAGGGCGGACAAGCTCGATCAACGGTTCTTGTGCTTTTGGCGAAGCTCCTCGCCGACGACGGGTTCAGCGTTCTTGTAGTCGATGCGGACATAGAAGCGCCTTCACTGGATGCAGTCTTTGACGTCGCGGCAGAGACGACGTCGGCAACGCTAATGGGCCTCTGTGGATGGAGCAACGAGATAGAGCCCCTCCCTCGCGTTTACGTTGGGCATCCCACTCAAGGCACGATTGATCTTCTCGCTTGCCGTCCGCGGTCAATCGACTACGACCTGGACTTCGCCGGATTCCTACTAGGTTCTACGCTCGACGCGCGACTACTTGAACGCGCATCCATCAAGCTCCGGTCTTTTGCCAACGCTTCAAGCAAGTACGACTACGTACTTTTCGATCACCGTACAGGGCTTGCTTCCTCTGTTCTTCCTCTGCTAACGGGATGGCCCGGACCGACAGTTGTCTTCATTCGGCCGGATGGGATGTCGAGACACCTTGAGCATTCATCCGCGCTACGCGCGCTCCTAGCTCATGACCGCCAATCTCCCGGTGCTTTTGTAACTTTCTCGCTCGATCCAAAGCAAACGGCCGGCGACTTCCTTCAGAGGCACGGCAAGTTTGTGGAGGGTCTGCTTGAAGGCCTATCCGATGCGTTGACAACCGAGGAGGATATTGATCCTTCCGAACTGCAACGCTACTGGGTTCTATGGAACCATGACGCAAGCTTGCTCGGCCAGACGTCGCTGGATCCGCAGCAGTTGGGGTCGATGAATCGAAAGGCTCTTTCCCAACTTAGGGAAGTGCTAGGGATTGAGGTCGGAAAGGAAATCAACCCACCAACTTTGACAAAAAGCGGTGCCACTGATGAAGGTCTCTTCATCCTGACACCAGACATCGCTCGACTCTTTAGTGTTGATAGCCGAATTCTGTACATATTTGGTCGCAAGGGAACTGGTAAGACGCGACTTCTTAAGGAACTTAGTCAGGGTGGATTTGGGACACCACTATTGGTCGCACAAGACTTCGCCGGGGGTGGAATTCCCAGCGGTGGCGCAACTTTTAATGCACTGCTTCAACGAAGTGCGGACGACTACGAAACGTTCTGGTGGGCCTTGTTGTTGGGCGCCCTCAACGCTGACCCTTCGGACCCGTCATCATTGAATCAGCAAGTTCTGGCGTTGTCGCAGACTTCAATTAGCGAACTTCGTAAGGAAGCGACCGCTGCCAATACTGAAGCTCTTATCGCTTCCATGAACTGGAGCGCGCGTCGTGTGCTTCTGATAGATGGCGTTGAGACGGCGGTGCCTGCTGCCAAGCTTCGTCTATTTGTCGAATCATTGTTCCGGTTCCTTGGCACTGTGCGGTACAGCCAAGTCATATCAAACGCACTAAGTATTCGACTGTTCCTGCGCTCCGACTTGCATAAAAGTGCTGCGCAGAATATAGAGCAACAGATTGAAGGATCCGTGCTGGATCTGCGATGGGACCGCAAGTCGATTTTGAACTTTTCTGTAGCTCGTATTCATAGCTTGTCATGGTTCAAGACCACATTCAGAGGCGTCTGGGACAAGATTGACAAAGATCTCCAACGCCTCTCTCGCGGCGCGCTCAGCGAGTTAGAAGCGGAGGAGTTGCTGCTCGAAATATTTCCCAAGGATCTAGAGCGAAACAAGATTAAGACGACTACGTTCTTTGCAACCTATTTCTCTGACGCTGGAGGGGAGAGTGATGCAAAAGCCTCCTTCTACCCCCGGCTCTTCGATGGCTTCCTGCGAACAATGAACGATGCGCCTGACCATTCCGATGCGCTGCAGGGGAATAGGCTAAAAAGCACGTTTGTTTTGCGCTCCTACGACGCAGCTTCAACAGCTTTCATCAACGAAGTGCGGACCGAACTTCACAACCTGCTTGAGCTTGAGAGTGAAGACACGGCGAATCGCGATGCCGTGAATAAGCTGTTGGATGCGTTCTCCGGCCTAAAGACACCGTTCGACGTAGAGGACATCGTCAAAGATCTAGCTGTTAGAACCGGCTACGCCGGTGAACAGATACGGAATTCATTAAGCAGGATGAAGCAGCTGGGAATCTTTGAAGATCGCCCCGGCTACCCCGGTTGGTGGCGAACTGGCCGACTCTATAAGTCTGGATTGGCTATGAAGTATGTTCGGAATTCCAAAGTCGCCGAGTAGCGGCGAGCCCTTTGGCTGGGGGTAAACGCAATGAACGACAACGATTCTCCGCGCAACCGCGGCGTTGGCGACTACCGCGAGCGTCGCCCGAGCGACGCTGACTTCGAATTCCTGATGAGCCCGGCGTGCAGCCGGCGTTAACCGGCGTGAAGGGGCAATGGATGGCGTTCTTCATAGGGACAGCAGCGAGAGCGAAGCGGGTCGCGTCTGGGCACAACGCCGCCGGTCGTTTTCGCGCGCCGCTCACGGCGGCATCGCGACGGTGTGCGGTTCAGCGCCTCTTCTTTGGTGACTTTCTTCTGGCGCCGCAGAAGAAAGTTACCCGGCCGCCGGGACGGACTCCCGGCAATGCAGCGAGCAGACACGCTCTCCGCTAAAGCAACCCGAACCGAAACACCTCAGGGCTTGCACCCCACCGAAGGATTCGCCTTCGGTCCTTCCTTCGTCTGCGGAATGAACGGAATCGTCCCATCCGCCCGATACGAAAACTCCTCGATCGCCACCGACCGCCGGTACTCGCCCCCACCCGGCAGCTCCGCGTTGTGATACGCGATGTAGCTCTTGCCGTTGAAGTCGAAGATGGCCTGGTGGATGGTCGGCGTCTTCAGGTTCTTGGCCATGATGACGCCGCGTGGCGTCCACGGGCCGGTGGGTGAAGGCCCGGTCATGTAGGCCGTCTCCTCGGGGAAGTGCTGCGAGTAGCTGAGGTAGTACACGCCCTTGCGCTTATGCAGGTAAGACGCCTCGACAAAGTCCTTCACCGGCACGGCCGTGATCGGCCCGTCCAGCTCGGTCATGTTGGCCTTGAGCTTGGCGTACTTCAGCACCGTGTTGCCCCAGTACAGCCAGGCCTGGCCGTCGTCGTCCAGGAACACGGTCGGGTCGATGTCGTCCCAGGCGATGTCGGTCTGCTTGGTCATGTCGTTGGTGATGAGCGCGGAGCCGCGCGCATCGACGAAGGGGCCGGTGGGTGAATCCGACACCGCCACGCCCACTGCAAAACCCGGCACCGTCGCGTGCTCGACCGTCGAATAGAACCAGTACTTGCCGTCGCGCTTGACGACGTCCGACGCCCAGGCGCGGCCTTTGGCCCAGGAGAAGGTCTTGGCCTTCAACGGCACGCCGTGGTCCTGCCAGGTGACCATGTCGCAGGTCGAGAACACGCGCCACTCGTTCATGACGAAGTCCTTGCCTGCGGGCAGGGCCTCGTCGCGGCCGGCGAAGAGGTAGACGCGGCCGCCATCCACCAGCACGGCGGGGTCGGCCGTGTAGAGCGGCGCGAACAGCGGGTTGGTGGCAGCCTGCGCGGCGCCAAGGCCGCACAGCAAGGCGGCGGCAGAAACAACGATCCGCTTCAACATGGGTCTGGAGCTTTCTTCAGCAGATGCCGTCAGCGAACGAGCTGGCGGATCCTGATATTGCGAAACCACACCGGCTGCGACTCGGCCTGCAGCGCGATATGGCCGAACGACAACTGCAGCGGCGCGCCCGCAGCCAGGAAGGCCTTGGCGCTGTCGTCGCTGGGGTCGAGCTGCGGATGCTGATAGCGCAGCACCTCGACGCCATTCACGCGGTGGATGACTTCCTCGTTGCCACGCACTTCGACTTCGATGGCCACCCATTCGTCCAGCGGGAACAGCTTGGAGGTCGAGTCGATGATGTGGTCGGTGCGCAGCTTGCCGTTGATCTCAACGCTGGTGCCGGGCGTGACGACATTGCCCGTCTGGCGGCCCGCAGTGGCGCCGGCGCTGAGGAACTGGAACTCCATACTGACCGGCCAGGCCTGGTTCAGTCCCATGGTCAGCGGCGACTGCGAATGGATCATCACGCCGCTGTTGAGCTTGGCCCAGGGCGGTGCGTCGGCCACGGCCTTGCCGGTGATGCGGTACTCGAGCCGCAGGACGTAGTGCGAGTAGGCAAGGTTGGAGAAGAGGTGGCCGAAGCGCTCGTCGAACTTGCCATAGCCGTCGTAGCTGACCTTGAGCACGCCGTCTTCGACGCGAAAGGTGTTGGCGTAGTTCTCGCCGACCGGGTGCTTGTTGAGCTTGACCGTCCAGCCGGACAGGTCGCGACCATTGAACAGCGAATGCCATTCGTCTTCGCCCGCGGCCCAGGCGGGCGCCGCCGCGAGCGCCAGGCTCGCCAGGCTTGCCAACAGCGATGCGCAAAGCTTTTTCATCGGTGGCTCCAGGCGGCAATCAGGCGGCCACCTTTTTGAGGGACAGCAAGCGCTGCACGGCGCAGAAGACAAACAGCAGCGCGCCGATGACGATCTTGGTCCACCAAGAGCTGAGGGTGCCGTCAAAGGCGATCAGCGTCTGGATCAGGCCCAGCACCAGCACGCCGGACAGCGCGCCGGCCACATAGCCATAACCGCCCGTCAGCACGGTGCCACCGATGACCACCGCCGCGATGGCGTCCAGCTCCACGCCCTGCGCGTGCTGGCCGTAGCCGCTGAGCATGTAGAACGCGAACAGCAGGCCGGCGAGCGAGGCGCAGAAGCCGCTGAGGCCATACACGGCGACCTTGGTGCGGCCGACGGGCAAGCCCATCATCAGCGCCGAGGCCTCGCTGCCGCCCAGCGCGTAGACGGTGCGGCCGAAGGCGGTGCAGTGCGCCACCCACAGGCCCAGGCCCAGCATGGCCAGCGCGATGACCGCGCCGGGCGACAGGAAGGCGCCAGCGAAGAGCGGGATCTGCGTCTGCGACAGCGTGACGAACAGCGGCGCGTCGATGGTGATGCTGTCTACGCTGATCAGGAAGCACAGCCCGCGCGCCAGGAACATGCCGGCCAGCGTGACGATGAAGGGCTGCAGCTTGAAGACGTGGATGACCACGCCCTGCAACGCACCGAAGGCGGCGCCGCCTAACAGCACCACGACGATGACCAGCTCCGCCGGCCACTGCGCGACCTGCAGCAGCCATGCGGCGACCATGGTGGTGAGGGCCAGCACCGAGCCCACCGACAGGTCGATGCCGCCGGACAGGATGACGAAGCTCATGCCCACCGCGATGACGAGCAGGAAGGCGTTGTCGATGAGCAGGTTGGACACGACCTGCGTGGACGCGAAGCCCGTGTAGTTGGCCGCGCCGGCGATGAAGAGCACGGCCATCAGCACGACGCTGACCCAGCTGGTGAACGAGGGGGCGGCCATGGCCGCACGCAAGGCTTTCATGCCTTCCTCCAGGTGGACCACGCGGAGGACTGCGAGATGCAGACGGCGAACACGACGACGGCCTTGACGACCATGGTGACCTGCGGCGGCACGCCCATCGCGTAGATGGTGGACGTCAGCGTCTGGATGATCAGCGCGCCGATCAGGCTGCCGGCCAGGCTGAACTTGCCGCCGCTCAATTGGCCGCCGCCGAGGGTGACGGCGAGGATGGCGTCCAGCTCCAGCAGCAGGCCGGCGTTGTTGGCGTCGGCGCTCTTGATGTTGGACGAGATCATCAGCCCGGCCAGCCCCGCGCCGAGGCTGCAATAGACGTAGACGAAGAAGACGATGGCCGCCGTGCGCACGCCCGCCAGGCGTGCGGCGACGGGGTTGATGCCGACGGTCTGGATGAACAGGCCCAGCGCCGTGCGCTTCATCAGCAGCGCGGTGAGGCCGCCCACGGTGGCGACGACGAACAGCGACACCGGCAGGCCCAGCAGATAGCCGCCGCCCAGCCAGAAGAAGCTGGCGGGCTCGTAGACGGTGATGATCTGGCCGTCGGTCAGCAGCTGCGCCAGGCCCCGGCCGGCGACCATCAGGATCAGCGTGGCGATGATGGGCTGCAGGCCCAGGGCCGACACCAGCAGGCCGTTCCACAGGCCGCAGAGCAGCGCGGCGCCGAGTGCGGCGGCGAAGGCGACGGCCAGGCCGTGCGAGCCGACGAGCACGCAGGCCACGGTGCCGGAGATGGCGACGATGGCGCCCACCGAGACGTCGATGCCGCGCGTGGCGATGACCAGCGTCATGCCCAAGGCCGCGAGCATCAGCGGAGCGGCGCGGTGCAGGATGTCGATGAGGCTGCCGTAGAGATGGCCGTCCTTGATCTCCAGGTGCAGGAAGCCCGGCACGAAGATGGCGGCGACGGCGAGCAGCAGCGCGAGGGCGGCGAGGGGCCGCGCAAGGGGGTGCTTCCAGGCCCTCGAAACAGCAGAGGGGGCGCTTGGCGTGGACATGGCGAGATTCTGGGAATTCATGCAGCAGTTGCGGTGGCGGGCTCGGCGGCGATGACCTCGAGCACGCTGCGTTCGTCCAGCTCGCCGCGGCGGTATTCGCCGGCGGCGCGACGGTCGCGCATCACGACGACGCGGTCGCTGCAATGCAGGACCTCGGGCAGTTCGGAGGAGATGAAGAGGATGGACATGCCCAATTGACCGTTCTCGTCTTCCTTGTGGGCGAGCGCGCGGACCGCGTCCATCAGGTCTTCCTTGGCGCGCACGTCGATGCCGCGCGTGGGCTCGTCGAGGATGAGGACGGTGGGCTCGGTCGCCAGCCAGCGGGCGAGCAGCGCCTTCTGCTGGTTGCCGCCGGAAAGCTGGCCAATGGGCGTGTCGGCGCTGGCCGTCTTGATGCCCAGGCGCTTGATGTAGTCGTCGGCCAGAGCCTGCTGCTGCTCATGGCTCATGACCAGGCGAAGGCCTGTTCTAGCCTGCAGTGCGAGCAGGATGTTGTCGCGCACCGAGAGGTCAAGGATGGCGCCCTCGTGCTTGCGGTCCTCGGAGCAGAAGGCGATGCCGGCGGCGATGGCCTGGCGCGGTGAGTGCCAGCGGCCGCTGTGCTCACCGGTTTCGACATGGCCCGCGTCGGCCGTGTCGGCGCCGAACAGCAGGCGCGCGGCCTCGGTGCGGCCGGAGCCCAGCAGGCCGGCCAGGCCCAGCACTTCGCCGCGCCTGAGTTCCAGGTCGAGGGGCTGAAGCGCGCCGTGCCGGGCCAGCCCTTGCGCCTTCAGGACAGGGGCGCCGGTTTTCGGGGCGCGGCTGTCCAGGCGGGTGGGCTGCTGGTCCGGCGGCGCGCCCACCATCTTGTTGACGAGGGCCAGGCGACTGAGGTCACTCGCCAGGTACTCGCCCTCGGTCTCGCCGTTGCGCATGACCGTGATGCGGTCGGCCAGTGCGTAGGTCTGGTCCAGGAAGTGGGTGACGAAGAGGATGGCCAGGCCTTGACCACGCAGGCGGCGCAGCACGGTAAACAGACGCTGCACGGCGGCGTCGTCCAGGCTGGACGTGGGCTCGTCCAGGATGAGCACCTTCGCCTGCACGCGCAGCGCGCGGGCGATGGCGACCATCTGCTGCACGGACAGCGAGTAGCGCGACAGCGCGGCCGTCACATCGATGTCGAGATCCATCTGCGCGAGGACGCGCCTGGCTTCGACATTGACGGCGGCCCAGTCGATGCGGCCCCACTTACGCGGGAAGCGCCCCGCGCAGATGTTCTCCGCCACGCTGAGGTTGGTGCAGAGGTTGACCTCCTGGTAGACGGTCTGGATGCCGAGGGCCTGGGCTTCTTCGGTGCGTCTTGGGGCGATCGTGTTGCCATCGAGGGTGATGGAGCCGGCTTCGGGTGTGTAGAGGCCGGTCAGCACCTTGATGAGCGTCGACTTGCCGGCACCGTTCTGGCCCATCAGCGCGTGGACTTCGCCGGGGTAGAGGCGCAGGCTGACGTCCGTCAGGGCTTTGACGCCAGGGAAGGATTTGTGGATGCCGGAAAGGGCGAGGACTGGGTCGGTCATGTCTGTGCACCTTCTGGTTGGTGCCACGAGTGGTGCCGGGATTTCGCCCCGGCGGGCGAGTCACTTTCTGACCCGCCAGAAAGTAACCAAAGAGCTCCCCCCGACCGCACCGCCCTTCGCTTCGCTGCGGGTTCCCTGCGCTGCTCAGAGCTTGAGGGCCCGCCCGGAACTCGCGCCGCTACGCTCTGCTCAGACAACCGTGCGGAGTCAGTTCTTGAAGTGCGCTTCGCGCACGCCCTCAAGC
>NZ_JBGCUM010000010.1:0-158994 GCF_054177665.1 Roseateles sp. P5_E8
GGAGGCTGTCGGGCTTTGGGATGGGTGCGCGCCGGGGCGAGTTGCCATGCCAGACAAGGCGCAACCGCCGCCGTGGGGCCTCACCCCACAAGGTGGGTGCAACGCCGGATGGCGTGGCAAATCGCCCCGGCCCTTCGGGTTGGCCCGTCTTGGGGTCGCATGCGGCGCTGCAAATGCTCGCCGGGTGTGCAACCCGACTCCGCTTTGCGCCTTGCCTGCGGCCCCATGGCGGGCCAACGCGCACCCATCCCAAAGCCCGACAGCCTCCCTAGCTCAGCTGCGCAGCAGAGCCAGCACTTGCTGGGGCAACTGGTTGGCCTGCGCCACCATGGTGTTGCCGGCCTGTTGCAGGATCTGGGCGCGGCTCAGGTTGGCGGTTTCCTGGGCGAAGTCGGCGTCCATGATGCGGCTGCGCGAGGCGCTCTGGTTCTCCACCGCCACTTGCAGGTTGGAGATGACGGCGTCGAAGCGGTTCTGCGAGGCGCCGAGCGTGGCGCGCTCGCCGTTGACCTTGTCCAGGGCCGCGTCGATGTTGGTGATGACGGTGTCGATCGCGGTGCCGACGGCCGTGTTGTCGATGACGGCGCGGCCGGTGCCGGCGTTGTCCGTGCCGGCCACGATGGTGATCGCCGCATCGGTCGTCATGTCGGTGGTGACGATGTCGATGCGGTCATTGGCCGTCGTGTTGGCGCCGACCTGGAAGGTCTGGGTGCCAGCGTCCGACGTCGCCAGCACGGCCTTGCCGTTGAAAGTGGTGCCGCCGAGCACGCGCTGGATTTCCTTGGCCAGCTCGCCGAACTCCTTGTCGAGGGAATCCTTGTCGGCGTTCGTGTTGGTGGCATTGCGACCCTGGACAGCCAGTTCACGCATGCGCTGCAGCGCGTCGCCCACCTTGGACAGCGCGCCTTCAGCGGTCTGGGCCAACGAGATGCCGTCGTTGGCGTTGCGGATGGCGACTTGGGAGCCGCGCACCTGGGCGTTCATGCGCTCGGCGATGGACAGGCCGGCGGCGTCGTCCTTGGCCGAGTTGACACGCAGGCCGGAGGACAGACGCTGCATGGCGACTGCCAGCGACGATTGCGTCATCGCGGTGTTGCGCTGGGCATTCAGCGAGGCGAGGTTGGTGTTGATGACTTGGGGCATGGCTCAATCCTTTCGTTGACGGGGCGTCTGGTACGTAGTCCGCGAATGATTCGTGAACCCGTTGAGATGCTTATCGTCGGCACGATGGATCGACTTGAATCCTTTTTGCACGGCGCCTTGAAAAACGCCCTCCGTCGTGACGGAGTGGCGTTCAAGGTGCTTGTGCTGGTGGCGTGAGGATTTCTGTCTTCAGAGTGGACAGGTCACTCAGGGCCAGCGGTGCTGGCCCGGCGTCATCGAAGCAATGACAGGACCTGCGAAGGGATCTGATTCGCCTGGGCAATCATCGCGTTGCCAGCCTGCTGCAGGATGCTGGCGCGGCTCAGGTTGGCGGTTTCCTGGGCGAAGTCGGCATCGGTGATGCGGCTCTTGGCAGCGCTCTGGTTTTCCACCGAGATCTGCAGGTTGGAGATGACCTGGTCCATGCGGTTCTGGGCAGCACCCAGGTTGGCGCGCTCGGAGCTGACCGTGTTGATCGCGGTGTCGATGTTGCCGATGACGGTGTCGATCGTGGAGCCCGTGGCCGTGTTGTCGATCACTGCGCGACCAGCACCGGTGTTGTCGGTGCCGGCAACGGTCGTGATGTCCGTCGAGGTCGTCATGTTCGTCGTGATGACGTCGATTCGGTCGTTGCTGGTCACGTTGGCGCCGACCTGGAAGGTCTGGGTGCCGGAGTCGGTGGACAGGATGGCGCGGCCGTTGAAGGTCGTGCCGCCCAGCACGCGCTGGATTTCCTTGGACAGTTCACCGAATTCCTTGTCCAGCGAGTCCTTGTCGGCGTTGGTGTTGGTGGCGTTGCGGGCCTGCACCGCCAGTTCACGCATGCGTTGCAGCGAGTCGGTCACCTTGGCCAGTGCGCCTTCAGCCGTTTGCGACAGCGAGATGCCGTCGTTGGCGTTGCGGATGGCGACGTTGGAGCCGCGCACCTGAGCGTTGAGACGCTCGGAGATGGCGAGACCGGCGGCGTCATCCTTGGCGGAGTTGACGCGCAGACCTGAGGACAGGCGCTGCAGCGACGTGGCCAGGGAAGCCTGGGAGTTGGAGACATTGCGCTGCGCGTTCAGCGACAGCAGGTTGGTGTTGATGACCGAGGCCATGATTTGCTTCCTTTTGCTAGATATACCGGCAAGCCGCCGGACGAAGGACCCGAGTGCCCGGGTGCGGCACCCGTGCTTTTCCGCTCCAACGCGCTTGGGTAAGCGCGCCTTTGCGGCGACGCCCGACGCCAGTCAACCTCTGAAGCCGTGTCACCACCCGGGAGCGGAGTCACAACACTTCGGCCTTCTAGCCGGACCACGGTACTGAGATCAGCGCCGTTGAGTTGGCTATCGGTGTGGCGGCGATGTTTCTTAAGCTCGATTTGTCAAGGCCGTGATCTTTTGAATAAAAGGCGTTGCAACGGCTTGTTCGTTGGATCGACCCCCGGCGCGAAAAGCGCGCCGGAAAGCCCGGGCTTTTCAAGGGATCGGCAGGCGGGCCGGTTCCTAAAGTGCGGTTCATCCCGGCCGAACCCCTGCGCCGGTCCGGAGTTCCGCGATGCGTGCCCAATCCAACACCGCCAAGACCGCCCCGCGTACCCCGCGCGAAGGCCACCGCCCCGTCATCGTGCCCAGCAACGATCCCAAGATGCTGCTGGCGCGTGCCCGGAACGCGGCTTTTGCCGAAGCCTCCAAGGGCAACCTCGGCGGCGGGCTGGGTATGCTCTATGACGCGCTGCAGGACGAACCCATGAGCCACGAGCTGATGGCCGACATGGCGGCGCTGCTGCTGGCCGCCGGCAAGCTGGAGCACGCGGCGGCCTATGCAGACCGCGCGCTGCAGGCCAGCCCGCTGCACGGCCCCAGCCTCTACACGCTGGCCTTCGCGCTGTCGGGCCGGGGCGAGCTGGACCGGGCCTTTGGCGTGCTGACCGAGTTGCAGCGAGGCGCCGGCCGCGACAGCCTGCAGGCCGAGGCGCCCGAACTGGTGCCGGTCGCCATGATCGAGCTGGAACGCCTGCGCCGCCTTCGCACCGCCTGATTTCGCGACGCATTTCACACCCCGAGGCCCCGGCCAGCGCAAGCTGCCGGGGCCTCGGTGCTTCTGCCCGACGCCCGTGTAGGAGTTTGGATGACACGCCCTTCCTGCCAGCGTGACAGCGGGTACCGACGCAGCCTGATATCGCCGAAGAAGGCCGGTCAACACAATCCGTTTCACTGATCCGCAACACCCCTCTACCTCTGAAACGGAAGCCGCCATGAACACCGAACAAATGCTCGCCGAGATTCGTGAAGCCAATCTCTCCTACCTGATGCTGGCGCAGAGCCTGATCCGTTCGGACCGTGATCAGGCCCTGTACCGCCTGGGCATCAGCGAAGACACAGCCACCCTGATCGGCACGCTCAGCCCGGCCCAGATCATGAAGATCGCGGCCGGCAACACGCTGCTGTGCGCCTTCCGCATGAGCGACGACCTGGTGTGGGGCCTGCTGACCAACCACAGCAAGCCGGGCGCGAACGAGTCGGTGTCCCGTCTCCATGCTTCGATCCTGATGGCCGGCCGTCACGAGCACGCCTGATCGTCGTCTCGCCTGCCAACTAACTCACAGATTCCGAAAGCCCACCATGCGCGTCAAGAGCATCCTCACCGAAGCCAAGCAGATCGACCGTGCCGTTCAGCTGATCCACCTCGGTGCGCGCCTGCAGGTGCTGGAATCCGAAACCGACTTGTCATACGAGCGCCTGCTGCGCCTCTATAAAGAAGTGAGCGGCAAGTCGCCCAGCAAGGGCCAACTGCCCTTCTCGACCGACTGGTTCATGACCTGGCAGCCCAACATACACGCCAGCCTGTTCATGAACATCCATGAATACCTGAACAAGGCTGCGGAGATGGACGAGATCGACACCGTCATCAAGGCCTACCAGCTGTATCAGGAGCAGACCCAGGCCCAGGGCCTGGAAGCCATGTTGTCGGTCACCCGCGCCTGGCGCCTGGTGAAGTTCGTCGACAACGGCATGTTGACGCTGACCAAGTGCTCCAAGTGCAACGGTCATTTCGTCACCCACCCGCATGAAGTGGCGCGCCACTACGTCTGCGGCCTGTGCAACCCGCCCGCACGCGCCGGCAAGGGTCGCGCCCAGGGCTCCATTCAAATGCACTGACGCCAAGGCGACACTGTTCGCCATGTGGATCACCCGTTGGCCGCTACCGGCTCTGCTGAGCTGGTTGGCGGCCTGGTTCATTTATGCAGCCGCAATTGCTGCCGGCCTGGCCTCCGGCCCCGCGCTGGCGGTGGGTGCTGCTGTCGGCGCCGCGCTGGGCTGGCTGCACGACCAGCGCTGGCGACGGCTCATCATTGCGCTGGGCTTTCCCGTCTCCGTGCTGGCCCTGGGCTGGCAAGGCGGGCAGGGCGTGCTCGGCGGCCTGCTGTGGCTGGCGCCGCTGGCCCTGCTGTGGTGGCTCTACCCGCGGCGGACCTGGAGCGAGGCGCCGCTCTTCCCCACGCCGCGCCATGCGCTCGATGAATTGCCCAGGCTGGCGCCGCTGCCACCGGGCGCCCGCGTGCTGGACGCCGGCTGCGGCGTGGGCGACGGCCTGCGTGAACTGGTTCACATCTACCCGCTCGCCCGCGTCGAGGGCGTGGAGTGGAGCCGGCCGCTGGCGCTGCTGGCGCGCTGGCGGGTTCGCCGTGCCACCGTGCGCCAGGGCGACCTCTGGGCCGACGACTGGGCGCCGTTCGCACTGGTCTATGTGTTCCAGCGGCCCGAGTCCATGCCGCGCGTCTGGGCCAAGGCATGCACGGAGCTGGCGCCCGGCGCCTGGCTCGTCAGCCTGGACTTCGCCGTGCCCGACGTGAAGCCGGCGGCCAACTGGCAGCTGCCCAGCGGCCAGTTCGTGTGGCTTTACCGCCAGCAGGCTAATGCAGCGTCAAAGCTGCCCAATTGATGCGTTCACCAACCTTGCAGCGCGGCATACTTTCTTCAGCCCCCCGGCATCGGGCCGATAAGGCCTGAACACCCCCAAACCCCACAGCGCATGTTCGTCATCATTGGCTGGGCCATCTCGATGGTCTGCATCTTCGGCGTGTTCATCGCTCACGGCGGGAACATCGGCGTGATCCTGCACGCCTTGCCGTTCGAGATGATCACCATCTTCGGCGCGGCCATCGGCGCCTTCCTGGCCAACAACCAGATGAAGGTCGTCAAGGCCACGGCCGCCGGCCTGGGGCTGTGCTTCAAGGGCAGCAAATACAGCAAGGCCCGTTACATGGAGCTGCTGGCGCTGATGTACGACATCCTGCAGAAGGCGCGCAAGGAAGGCCTGATGTCCATCGAGAAGGACGTCGAGGAGCCGCACAGCTCGCCGCTGTTCCAGAAATACGCCGTGGTGGGCAACGACCACCACGTCACCGAATTCATCACCGACTACCTGCGCATGATGGTGTCGGGCAACCTGAACGCGCACGAGATCGAATCGCTGATGGACAGCGAGATCGAGACCCATCACCAGGAAGAGCATGCGGCGGTTGCCGCATTGCAGCGCCTGGCGGGCGGCCTGCCGGCCTTCGGCATCGTCGCCGCCGTGCTGGGCGTGGTGAACACCATGGGCTCGGTCGGCCAGCCGCCGGCGGTGCTGGGCGGCATGATCGGCTCGGCGCTGGTCGGCACCTTCCTGGGCATCCTGCTGGCCTACGGCTTTGCCGAGCCGCTGGCCGGCCTGCTGGAGCAGAAGGTGGAAGACGCCGGCAAGGAATTCCAATGCATCAAGACGACGCTGCTGGCCAGCATGCAGGGCTACGCCCCGCAGGTGGCCATCGAGTTCGGCCGCAAGGTGCTGTTCTCCGGCGACCGCCCGAGCTTCACCGAGCTCGAAGGCCACGTCAAAAAGAAATGACGACGGCGCACTGACATGGCGGGAGACGCAAAGAAACTTCAGCCCATCATCATCAAGAAGGTGAAGAAGGGCGGCCACTCGGCCCATGGCGGCGCGTGGAAGATTGCCTACGCCGACTTCGTGACGGCCATGATGGCCTTCTTCCTGCTCATGTGGCTGCTCGGCTCCACGACCGAGGGCGACAAGAAGGGCATTGCCGACTTCTTCCAGTCGCCGCTCAAGGTGGCCATGACGGGCGGCTCGGGCTCGGGCGACTCGTCCAGCGTCGTCAAGGGCGGCGGCAAGGACCTCACGCGCGAGACCGGCCAGGTTAAGGAAGGCGAGAGTGCCGCCAGGCGCGCCAGCTACACGCTGCGCGCCTTGAAGGAAGAACAGCGCAAGGCCGAGAAGTCGCGGCTGGAGCAGCTCAAGACCAAGGTCGAAGAGGTGCTGGCCGAGAACCCCAAGCTCGCTGCACTGGGCGGCCAGATCCGCCTGGATATGACCAAGGAAGGCCTGCGCATCCAGATCGTCGATGAGGGCAACCGGCCCATGTTCGACAGCGGCAGCGCCGTCGTGAAGCCGTACATGCGCGAGCTGCTGCGCGAGCTCGGCAACGTGCTGACCGAGGTGCCCAACCGCCTCACGGTCGAGGGCCACACCGACGCCCAGGCCTTCCCGGGTGGCGACAAGGGCTACAGCAACTGGGAGCTGTCGGCCGACCGCGCCAACGCATCGCGCCGCGAGCTGGTGGCGGGCGGGCTGTCGGAGGCCCGCATGCTGCGGGTGCAAGGTCTGGCCGCCAGCAAGCTGCTCGACGCCAAGGACCCCAATGGCGCCTTGAACCGGCGCATCAGCATCATCGTCATGAACCGTGACGCGGAGGACGCCGTGCTGAAGAATGTGGCTGAAGAGCCAGAGGCCGATGCGTCAGGCGCTGAGATCGGCAAAATGCCGCAAACTCCGCCGTCGACCCCGGCGCGCTAGAAACTAGACTGCGTGCTGACCTGAAATCCCCGCCTGCACAGAGAGAGGATCGCCATGAGCGCTGACATGAAATTCCTGGTCGTTGACGACTTCTCCACCATGCGCCGCATCGTTCGCGGTTTGCTCAAAGAGATCGGCTACAACAACTGCGAAGAGGCCGAAGACGGCGTCGAAGCGCTGAGCATGCTCAAGGGCGCCAAGTTCGATTTCGTCGTCAGCGACATCAACATGCCCAACATGACGGGCTTCGAGTTGCTGAAGGCCATCAAGGAAGACCCCAACCTCAAGCACCTGCCGGTGCTGATGGTCACCGCCGAGGCCCGCAAGGAAGACATCGTGCTGGCCGCCCAGTCGGGCGCCGCCGGCTACATCGTCAAGCCTTTCACCAAGGCGACGCTGGAAGAAAAAGTTCTGAAGATCATGCAGAAGCTGGCCGCTGCGGCCTGACAACAACCAATAAAAAGGGGACTGCCATGTCAATGGAACAGTTGGACAAGCTTGCCGGTAGTGCCGAGCCGCTGCTCGTCTCCCCCGAGGTCTTCCAGCAACTCGGCACGATCACGCGCACGCTGCACGACACCATGCAGCGCCTGGGCGTCATGCCCAAGCTGCAGGTGGCCACCGACGGCCTGCCAGACGCGCGCAGCCGCCTCAGCTACATCGCCGAGAAGACGGCGGCCGCTGCGGAGAAGGTGCTGAACTCGGTCGACCAGGCCAAGGCCGAGCACGCCGGCATCAGCCAGGCCACCAAGGAACTCGCCGCAGCAATAGTCGCCGACCCGGTCCGGGCGGTGGCCAGCGGTGCGGTGATGAACTTCGTCAAGGATGTCGAGGGCCGCACCCAGAGCATTGACAACCACCTGACCGACATCATGCTGGCGCAGGACTTCCATGACCTGACCGGCCAGGTGGTGGCCAAGGTCGTCAAGCTCGCCAACGACCTGGAAGACAGCCTCGTCAAGTTGCTGGTGCAGGTGGTTCCGCCCGAGCAGCGCGAGAAGGTCGACCCGACCATCTTGCAAGGCCCGGTCGTCAATGCCGAGGGCCGCACCGACGTCGTCACCAACCAGGGCGAGGTCGACGATCTGCTGGCAAGCCTCGGGTTCTGAGGCCCCAAGTCTTCTCCCTCCTGAAAAGCCGGCGCGTGCGCCGGCTTTTTGCTTTTCGGCACTCCTCCACGGCCCGCCGGCGATGCCGCGCCAGGGCTGGGAATAGCGGGCCAAGCACCCCGCTTTTCTCGCTCAAGTTTTAGGAGCCACCTCGAACAATTCGGTCCAGCGCCCCGACTGGGGCGAACCACGCCATGGCCGACCAAGACGCACAGGACCGCAACCTACCCGCCTCACCCAAAAAGATCGAAAGATCCCGGGCTGAAGGCCAGCTGCCGCGTTCGCGCGACCTGCCGCATTTCGTCATGATGGTGGCCGGCGGCGCGGTGCTCAGCGTGGGCGGGCCGCAGATCGTCGACAAGCTGAGTCGCATGATGAAGACCGGCCTGCACTTCGATGCCGCGCTGCTGGCCCGACCCGGCTTCATGGGCGAGCGCCTCGTCGAGATGACGCTGGCCTTCGCCCTCGTCATGGGCCCCATCGCCGCCGTGCTGGTGATTGCCGGCATTGCCGCCAACCTGGCCAGCGGCGGCTGGAACTGGACGTTGAAGCCCATCGCGCCCAAGTTCACGCACCTGAACCCGCTCACCGGGCTCGGCCGCCTCGTCAGCGGCCAGGGCCTGGGCACGGCGCTGAAGGCGGTGCTGCTGGCCCTGGTGCTGGGCATCGTCGGCGCCATGGTGCTGAAGGACCGCCTGGCGGCCTACGTGAGCATCATGTCCGTGCCGCTGCCGTCGGCCCTGGCCTATGCCGGCCAGCAGCTGATGGGGGCCCTGGGCTTGCTGGCCATTGCGCTGGCGCTGTTTGCCGCCATCGACGTGCCGCTGCAGCGCCAGCTCTGGCTGCGCCGCATGAAGATGACGCGCGAAGAGGCCAAGCAGGAAATGAAGGAGGTCGAGGGCAACCTCGAGATCAAGGCCAAGATGCGCGCCATCATGCGCGAGATGTCCAAGCGCCGCATGCTGGCCGCTGTGCCGCAGGCCGACCTGGTGGTCATGAACCCGACCCACTACGCCGTGGCACTGAAGTACGAGGAAGGCAAGATGGCCGCGCCCAAGGTCATCGCCAAGGGTGCCGACCTGCTGGCCATGAAGATTCGCGATCTGGCCAAGGAATCCAAGGTGCCGGTGCTGCAGCAGCCCGTGCTGGCCCGCGCCCTCTACGCCCACGCCAAGGTCGACCACGAGATCCCCGCCGCGCTGTTCGGCGCCGTGGCCCAGGTGCTGGCCTATGTCTACCAGCTGCGCGCCGCCATGGCCTCGCGCAACGTTGCCCGCCCAGATGTGCCGCACCCGCATGTGCCGCCTGAACTCGACCCGCACAACAAGCCAGGCTGGGCTCCCGAGCCTGACGAGGACTTTGCCGAATGAACCCCTTGATCCAGAAGCTGCAAGGCATGCTCGGCCCGCGGGCCGGCATCATCGCGGCGCTCGGCGCCCCGATCGCGGTGCTGCTGATCCTGTCCATGATGGTGCTGCCGCTGCCGCCCTTCGTGCTGGACCTGCTGTTCACCTTCAACATCGCGATGGCCGTCATGGTCATGATGGTGGCGGCCCACATGGTGCGGCCGCTGGACTTCGCCGCCTTCCCGAGCGTGCTGCTGCTCACCACGCTGATGCGCCTGTCGCTGAACGTCGCGTCCACGCGGGTTGTGCTGCTGGAAGGCCACACCGGCACGGGCGCGGCCGGCAAGGTCATCGAGGCCTTCGGCCACTTCCTGATCGGCGGCAACTTCGCGGTCGGCCTGATCGTGTTCGCCATCCTCGTCGTCATCAACTTCATCGTCGTGACGAAGGGCGCCGAGCGCATCGCCGAAGTCGGCGCACGTTTCACCTTGGATGCGATGCCCGGCAAGCAGATGGCCGTGGACGCCGACCTGAACGCCGGCCTCATCAACGAAGCCGAGGCCAAGCGCCGCCGCGCCGAGCTGGGCGACGAGGCTGACTTTTTCGGCTCCATGGACGGTGCCAGCAAGTTCGTCCGCGGCGACGCGGTGGCCGGCATGCTGATCCTGGCCATCAACATCGTCGGCGGCTTCATCATCGGCGTGGCCCAGCACGGCCTTTCCGCCGGCCAGGCGGCCGACAGCTACATCCTGCTGGCCGTCGGTGACGCGCTGGTGGCCCAGATCCCGGCCCTGCTGATCTCGGTCGCGGCGGCCATGGTCGTGTCGCGCGTGGGCACGGACAAGGACATCGGCAGCCAGATCGGCAAGCAGGTCTTCGGCTCGGCCAAGTCGCTGGCCATCACGGCCGGCGTCATCGGCGCGCTGGGCCTGATTCCTGGCATGCCGCACCTGGTGTTCCTGCTGATCGCCTCCGGCATGGGCTATCTGGCCTGGTGGCTGCGCAACAAGGAGCAGCAGCTCGAAGCCGCCAAGGCCGTCAAACCCATCATGCCCAGCAGCGAAGGCGCCGGCGAGGCGAGCTGGGAAGACCTGGTGCCGGTGGACACGCTGGGCCTGGAGGTCGGCTACCGCCTCATCACGCTGGTCGACAAGAGCAAGGAAGGCGACCTGCTGAGCCGCATCAAGGGCGTGCGCCGCAAGTTCGCGCAGGAGGTCGGCTTCCTGCCGCCGCCGGTGCACATCCGCGACAACCTGGAGCTGCGCCCCAGCCAGTACCGCATCTCGCTGCGCGGCGCCGTCGTCGGCGAGGCCGAGGCCTTCCCCGGCATGTGGCTGGCCATCAACCCGGGCCACGCGACGCAGAAGCTCATCGGCACCGCGACCACCGACCCCGCCTTCGGCCTGCCGGCGGTGTGGATCGAAGAACGCCAGCGCGAGATGGCCCAAATGAGCGGGTTTACGGTGGTTGATTGCTCGACTGTCGTGGCCACCCATCTTTCACACTTGATGCAAGTGCACGCGGCCAAGCTCCTGGGTCGCGTGGAAACGCAATCGCTGGTGGAACACCTCACCAAGCAGGCGCCTCAACTGATCGAAGACGTGATTCCCAAGATGGTCGGCATCGCCACACTGCAACGCGTTCTCCAGCTGCTGCTGGAGGAGGGCGTGCACATCCGCGACATGCGCTCCATCGTCGAATCCATCGCCGAGAACGCGGCCACCGTGACCGACCCGGCCGAGCTGGCCCGCCGCATCCGCACCCACATCGCGCCGGCCATCGTGCAGCAGATCTATGGCAGCGTGAAGGAGCTGGACGTCATCGCGCTGGAGCCCGAGCTGGAGCGTCTGGTGACCCAGGCCCTGAACTCACCGCATGGCGCCGCGCTCGACCCCGGCGTGGCCGACACGCTGGCCCGCAGCGCCGCCGAGAACGCCCAGAAGCAGGAAGACCGTGGCGTGCCCGCCGCCCTGCTGGTGCCCGACCTGATCCGAGCGCCCATGGCCCGCCTGCTCAAGCGCGCCGCGCCCCGCCTCAAGGTGCTGGGCCACAGCGAGATTCCTGAGACCCACACCATCCGCATCGGCTCCATCATCGGAGGCACAGCATGAACGTCCGCAAATTCACCGCTCGCACATCACGCGAGGCGCTCGCCCTGGTCAAACAGGCCTTTGGCGCAGACGCGGTGGTGCTGTCGAACAAATCGGTGCCGGAAGGCGTCGAGGTACTCGCCATGGCGCCGGAAGGCATGGGCCAGATCGAGCAGATGTCCCAGAGCGCGCCGCGCACCGTGGCCCGCCCGGCGGTGCAGCAGCCGCAGCAACCGTCGCCGCGCGCTCCCTTCACCGACCGCGCCCGCCAGGAGCCCAGCTTCGGCGCGCCCGAGGTGCAGAGCGACGTGGAGCAGCTGGCCATGAGCACGCTGAGCTTCCAGGACTATGTGCGCGAGCGCGTGCTGCGCCGCCGCCAGGCCGAGATGAGCGGCCAGCCCGATCCGGTCGCCGCACGCCCAGTTGCCGCACCGCAGCAGCCCGCAGCAACGTCGCTGGATGCCGCCCGCGCCCAACGCGAGCAACGCGCCGCCGAAGCGATGGCCGCGCTGGCGCCCAAGCGCGCTGCCGCACCAGCCCAGCCCCAAGCTCGGCAGCCGCGCCCCGCGCCGCCGGTGCTGCGCGACGAGATCCGCATCCCCACCGCCGCCACGGCCGCAGCCAGCCAGCAGCGCAGCGTGCCCCAGCTCAGCGGCATCGGCGCCGAGCCCCAGCCGCTGCCCGGCCAGCCCAACGCCAACCAGCGCAACCAGATGGACATGGCCTCCGAGCTGCGCCAGATGCGCGGCCTCATCGAGGAGCGCTTCTCCTCGCTGGCCTTCATGGAGAAGCTGCAGCGCCAGCCCGTGCAGGCCCGCCTGACGCAGAAGCTGCTGGAGCTGGGCTTCAGCCCGGCCCTGGTGCGCAAGCTGGCCGAGAGCTGCCCCTCCGACTTCAAGGCCGGCTCGCCGACCGACCCCGCCGATGAAACCGCCTGGGCCGCCCATGTGCTGTCGCGCAACCTGCAGACCGACGAGGCCGCCCCGGCCATCGAAGACCGTGGTGGCGTGTTCGCGTTGATCGGTTCCACCGGCGTCGGCAAGACGACGACGACCGCCAAGCTGGCCGCCCACTTCGCCACCAAGTACGGTGCCGGCCAGTTGGGCCTCATCACGCTGGACGCCTACCGCATCGGCGCCCACGAGCAGCTGCGCGCCTACGGCCGCATCCTCGGCGTGCCGGTCCACACCGCGCATGACCGCGCCTCGCTGGACGACCTGCTGGACCTGCTGGCCAACAAGAAGCTCGTGCTCATCGACACCGCCGGCATGGCCCAGCGCGACAGCCGCACGCAGGAGCTGCTGGAGATGCTGGCCCACCCCAGCATCAAGAAGCTGCTCGTCATCAATGCCGCCCAGCAGGGCGAGACGATTGAAGACGTCGTCTCCGCCTGGAAGGCCGCCGCCTGCGAAGGCGTGGTGCTGAGCAAGCTCGACGAAGCCGTCAAGCTCGCCCCGGCGCTGGACACACTGATCCGCCACAAGCTCAAGGTGCTGGGCGTGGCCAACGGCCAGCGCGTGCCGGAAGACTGGCACCGCCTGCCCAGCGTGGGCCTGGTGCAGCGCGCGCTCAAGGGCGCCGCCTCGGGGGCCTGGCGCATGGACAACACCGACGTGAACCTCATCTTTGCCGGTGCACCGCTGACCGACGCCGGCCTGCGCGCCATCCACTGAGGATGACGATGCTTCAAGATCAAGCCCACGGCCTGCGCCGCTTGTTCGCGGCGTCCAAGACGCGCTTCGTGCCCGTTGTCAGCAACCCGCGCGTGATGGGCGCCGGCGTGCTGCTCGAAGGCCTGTGCGCCGCCTTTGCCGAGCTCAACCTGCAAACGCTGGTGGTCGATGCCGGCGAGCATTCGCCGCAGCCGTCCGAGCTGGCGCAGGTGGACCTGTCCAACTGCATCGAGCGCCTGTCGCCCAAGGTCACGTATCTCGCCGCGCGCGGGCTGGCGCTGCGCTACATCAATGCCAACGGCTCGGCCGCCGCCTTCCTCGACGCTGTGGCCGCCGCCGCACCCGAGGCCGACGTCATCCTGCTGCACGCGCCGGCCGCCGAACTGGCTCGCATCGTCGCCCAGCGCGAGGTGCGCCCGCTGCTGCTGGCCGACACCGACCCGCATAGCGTGACGGAAGCCTATGCGGGCATGAAATGGCTCACACAACGCGCGGGGCTGATGGTCTACAGTCTCCTGATGGCCTGCCACCCCCAGCTGCGCGTGGCCACTCGCATCGCGCAACAGCTTCATTCCTGCGCCGACGGTTTCCTCGGCGCGGTGCTGCGTGACTGGGCCTGTCTGGACCCCCGCGCATCCCAACACGCGCCGCTCACGCCTGAGCTGCGCCACCTGGCCCGCGAGCTGCTGCTCGCCGCGCCTCCGGGAGCAGCGCTCGACGCCTCCTCCGACGCGACCCCGCTGCGCCCGGCGCGCACGATGTCCAACTCATTAATCGCAGCGCATTGATCTCGTCGCCGGAGTTCACCATGTACACGCCCAAAGGCCGCCTCGACAACAGCACGCTGATCAAGCAGTACAGCCCGCTGGTCCGACGCCTGGCGCATCAGATGATCGCCAAGCTGCCGGCCAATGTGGAGCTGGACGACCTGATCCAGGTCGGCCTGATCGGGCTGACCGACGCGCTGTCGCGCTTCGATATCGAACAGGGTGTGCAGTTCGAGACCTTCGCCACCCAGCGCATCCGCGGCGCCATGCTCGACGAGCTGCGCGGCGGCGACTGGATGAGCCGCGGCACGCGCCGCCAGCAACGCGAGATCGAGACGGCCGTGCACAAGGTCGAGCAACGCCTGGGCCGCGCGCCGCACGAGGCCGAGATCGCCGCCGAGATGGGCCTCACGCTGGCCGACTATCAGGACCTGCTCGGCAAGGTGCGCGGCACCCAACTGGTCTATCTGGAAGACATGTCGGGCGACGATGGCGACAACGACTACCTGGACCGCCACGTTGCCGATGACAACGCCAATCCGGTCGCCCAGCTGCAGGACCATCGCATGCGCGAGGCGCTGGTGGCCGCCATCAAGAACCTGCCCGAACGCGAGCAATTCGTGATGAGCATGTACTACGAGCACGACATGAATCTCAAGGAGATCGCGGCCGTGCTCAAGGTCACGGAGTCCCGCGTGTGCCAGTTGCACAGTCAGTCCATTGCAAGGTTGCGCGTTAAGCTGCGTGACTGGTAATTCGCGGGGCTGAGCCCCGCTAAAAGAGGCGGGGACAAACGCATGTTCGGATGGATCAAAGGTGGCGGCTCGGCTGCCGTGGTCTCGCACGAGGAGCCGGTCCGACGCGATGACAGCGCAGCACTGAACGTCGTCAAGCGGCTCGCCCGTTCCATCTCCAACGTTGGCAAGGATGCCGCCGAAGTGCGCGGTGCGCTTGAAGACACCCAACGCGTCGTGCAGATGCAGGGTCAGGCCATGCAGGCCCTGGCCCAGCAGCTCGCGCAGATCGGCCAGGCCCAGACGGCCATCGCGACCGCCACCGCCCAAAGCGCCGCCGCCGTGCAGCGCGCGCGCGGAGCGCTTGGCGTTGTCGGCGGCGAGGTCGTCGGCATGGCGGCCACGCTGGCCCAGGTGTCCGACGCGGCCGCCGAGATCACCAAGATTTCCCTGCAGACCCGGCTCGTCGCCTTCAACGCGGCCGTCGAGGCCAAGCACGCCGGTGACGCCGGCCGCGGCTTTGCCGTGGTGGCCGAGGCCGTCAAGGCGCTGGCCGGCCAGGTCGAGGGCTCGTCCAAGGCCATCATCAAGGCGATCACGAGCCTGCAGGAGCGCATCGACCGCTTCAGCACCGAGCTGACCGAGAACGGGAAGAAGCCCAGCCAGATCCACGCCGCCTTCCACGAGGTCGAGGAGGACGTGCAGCGCATCGCCGCATCCGCCGCCGAGAGCGGCCAGCAGATGAGCCTGCTCAACGAGCGCGCCCATGAGCTGGAGCGCGAGGTGTCGGAGGCCAGCCACGGCCTCAAGGTCGCCTTCGACGGCAGCGATCGTTTCCTGCGCATGTCGGAGGAACTCATCGAGCAGATCGCCGAGAGCGGCGTCGAGGTCGATGACATGCCCTTCATCCGCGCCGCCCAGGCCGCCGCAGCGGAGATCAGCGAGTTGCTGGAAGACGCGCTGCGCAACGGCCAGATCGGCCAGGCCGACTTGTTCGACGAGAGCTACCGCGCCGTCGACGGCACCAACCCGCAGCAGCACACGACGCGCTTCTGCCAGCTCACCGACAAGCTCTTTCCCAGTGTGCAGGAGAAGACGCTGGCCTTCAGCGACAAGATCGTCTTCTGCATCTCGGCCGACCGCAACGGCTACATCGCCACGCACAACCGCAAGTACTGCCAGCCGCAGCGCCCGGGCGACACGGTCTGGAACACGGCCAACAGCCGCTACCGCCGCATCTTCAACGACCGCACCGGCCTGGCGTCGGCGCGCAACACCCGGCCCTTCCTGCTGCAGACCTACCGCCGCGACATGGGTGGCGGCCGCTTCGTACTGCTGAAGGAAGCCACGGCGCCCATCGTCGTCAACGGCCGCCATTGGGGTGGCCTGCGGTTGGCCTTCAATTTCTGACCGAGCGGCGGATCTCGCGGTTCAGCAGCGCCAGCCAGGCCTCGGCCTGAGGATGCTGCTTGGCGATGCCCATGTGCGTCGTCTTCACTTCCAGCGGCGGGGCCTGCCAGCGGATGTCGTCGACCGAACGGGGCTGTGTCGCGAGCAGGTACTCCAGGCTCGCGCGCTCCGAGAACACCGCGTCGACGCGACGGCGCCGCAGCATCTCCAGCCCGGGGCGTGGGTCCACCAGTTCATACAGCTGGTAGCGGCCGTCGGCCAATGTGGGCGGCAGGTAGGAGCCACGCTGGTAGGCCACCGTTGCATCGGGCGGCAGCGGCGTGTCGCGGTCGCCGCGCACGAAGAAGCCCAGCTCCATGCGCGCCACCGGCAGCGAGTACAGGAACAGGGCGTCGCGCTCCTCGTTGCGCCACAGCGTCAGCAGCAGGCAGTCGCCCGCCTTGGCCATCGCGAAGGCCCGCACCCATGGCACATGCAGCGCCTGCACGCTCAGGCCACCGGCTTCGAAAGCGCGTCGCGCGAGCGCCGTCATGCTGCCGCCGTCGGGCAGCGCCGCGCTGACATACGGCGGGAAGTCGGTCACGCACAGCGGCACGGGCGCCTGTGCCGCGGCGACGCCGGCGGTGCAGGCCAGCAGCGCTGTCCATCGCTTCACTCGGCGATGCAAGCCCGGTTCTTGCCCGTGTGCTTGGCCTCGTACAGCGCCACGTCGGCGCGATCCAGCGCGGCCTCCAGCGTCTCGCCGGCGCGGTAGAGCGTCACGCCGGCCGAGAAGGTCACGAAGACGTCCTTGCCCTCATGGTTGAACAGCGCCGATGACAGCGAGCGCTGCAGGCGCACCAGCACGGCCTGGGCTTCGTCCAGCGGCGTGTTGGGCAGCATCAGCACGAACTCCTCGCCGCCGTAGCGCGCCACCATGTCGCCGGGCCGCAGCGAGGCCTGTGTGCGCTCGGCCAGCGACTTCAGCGCGATGTCGCCGGCATGGTGGCCCAGGCTGTCGTTGAGCTTCTTGAAGTTGTCGATGTCCAGCAAGGCCAGCGCCACGCGGGTGGCATCGCGCTCGGACTTGGCCTGTTCCAGACGGAAGGCCTGGATGAGGCCGCGGCGGTTGGCCACCTGGGTGAGCTGGTCGGTGTGGACCTCGTCGGACAGCCGGCGCAGCTCGCCCTCGAGCTCGTCCACGCGCTGCGTCAACGCGGCGGCGCGGTCATGTTCCAGGGTCAGGCGCTGCTGCGTCTGGGCGACCAGGCCTTGCACGCTGCGGCTCTCCTCGACCATCTCGCGCACCGTGCCGGTCAGGCTCTCCAGCGAGTCGGCCTGCTCAATGGCCTCGGCATAGCGGCCGACGCTGGTCTGGAAGCGGTCGGTGTGCTGGCCCAGCTCGCCCAGCTCGCTCAGCATGCGCTGGATCAGGCCCTTGAGCGAGTCACGCGCCTTGGAGCGCTCGTTGCGCAGCGTGCGCTGGCGCTCACGGGTGCCGCTCAGCAGTTCGGACACCGTGCGCACGCCCCGGCCCGACAGGCCTTGCGCCAGCGTCTGGTTCATCGCCTCGGCCTGGCCGCGCGCCCAGGAGTCGTCCTCGGCCAGGTCGACGAGGCTGCCGCTCAGCTCGCGGCACAGGCCGCCGAGTTCGTCGAAGAGATGGCGGCGGTGGTCCAGCAGGTGGCGGGCGCGCAGGCACAGCGCGGCCATCTGCGAGGCGCGCTCGGGGCTGGCGCCACCGGCTTTCAGCTCTGCCTGGGCGGCGTCCAGCTCGCGCAACAACACATCCGCCGGTGTGGCCTCGGTCTGCGGTGAACGCAACGCATGGCGCACGGTGCTGTTGAGTTCGTTGCCGATGTCGACCCAATGCGGGCTGCTGTCGACGGGCGCTGGCGTATCGCGCAAGCCGGTGCGGCTCAGCTCGCCGAAGCCCGTGCTCTCACGGAAGCCCGTCTCGGCAAATGCGCTGTCGACGAAGAACTGGCTGGGTGTGCTGCCATCGTCGTCCGTCTCGACCTCGCTGCCGTCGCCGTCCTTGTCCCAGCTGGCAATCAGCTGCGACAGGCGCTTGACGAGCTTGGTTGCATCGCTGCGGCCCAACTCCAGCACGCGGTTGATGCCGTCCTTCTTGCGCGCCAGCGTCCAGTGCTTGCCGCCACGCTCCAGGCCGCGCACGAGGCGCTCTATGGCATGGACCAGCGCCTCGGCCTGAGCGCCCGGGCCGGCCGTGTCGAGCAGCTTGTCGACCTGGCGCTGCAGTTCGTCGTAGCGTTGCTCGCGCAGAGACGCCTGCAGCTCCTGGCGCGGCGCGCCCGACGGCAAGGCGAGGCTGATGAGCTTGGACATCAGCTGCTGCGCACGCTCGGGTACGGCGCCGTTCGCGGCTGATGCGGGCTCGCTGCCGGCTTCGATGGCGTAGGCGCGCGAGTAGTTTTCGGGGGTCGGTTCCAGCCGGGCCTGGGCGAGACGTTGCAGCGCAGCCTTGGCCAACTGCGCCGGGGGCAGAGTCGAGCGCATGGCTGGCTTAGCGCTGACCGCGAGTCGTCACGTCGGTGCTGCCGTCGGCCTGCGTGATCCAGGGCGCCTTGCGTGGCAGCACGGTCTGGGCGATCCAGCGCTCCAGTTCATCGGGCGGCAGCGCCTTGCTGAACAGGAAGCCCTGCATCAGCGAGCAGCCCAGGCGGTGCAGCACCTCCATCTGCCGCAGCGTCTCCACGCCCTCGGCGATGACGCGCAGGCCCAGGGCCCGCGCCAGCGCAATGATGGCGGTGACGACGGCCGAGCTCTGCGGCGTGATGCCCAGATCGCGCACGAAGGTGCGGTCGATCTTCACTTCCGAGATCGGCAGCGTGGTCAGGTAGGCGAGGGACGAGTAGCCGGTGCCGAAGTCGTCGATGGAGATTTCCACGCCCACTTCGTTCAGCCGGTGCAGAGACGGGATGACGTTCTGCAAGTCCTTCATCAGGTTGTTCTCGGTGATCTCGAGCTGGATGGAGCGGTGCGGCACGCCATAGGCGCTGACGCACTGGTGGATGTGCTCGACGAGATCGGTGCGCTCGAACAAGCGGCTGGGCAGGTTGACGGCGATGGAGTCGGCAAAACCGAACTGCAGCGACCACAGCTTGGCCTGGCGCGCGGCTTCCTTCAGCGCCCACTCGGACAGCGGCACGATGAGGCCGGTTTCCTCGGCCAGCGGGATGAAGTCGGCCGGCGGCACCAGCACGTTGCCGCGCTGCCAGCGCATCAGCGCCTCGGCGCCCACCATGCGGGCGGCGCGCACGTCGATCTTGGGCTGGTAATGCAGCACGATCTCGTTGCGCTCCAGCGCCTTGTGCAGCGCGCTTTCCAGCTCCAGCTTCTGCTTGCCGTGACCGGCCAGTTGCGGCGAGTAGATGGCCGAGGCATTGCGGCCCTGGCTCTTGACCGCGTACATGGCCACGTCGGAATTGCGCAGCAGGTCGGCCATGGTCTGGCCGTCGCGCGGGTAGATGGCGATGCCGACGCTGGCCGTGACGAAGCATTCCTGGCCGCCGACGAAGATGGGTTCGCGCAGCGCGTCCAGCACGCGGTCGGCGACGCGCTCGGCGTCGCGCTCGTCGGCCACTTCGGGCAGCAGGGCCACGAACTCATCGCCGCCCAGGCGCCCGACGGCTTCCAGGCCGCGGTGGCTGCGGTTGCCCAGGCCTTCGAGCACGCCCTCCATGATCTGGTCGGAATGGCGCACGCAGCTGCGCAGGCGCCGGCCGACCTCGATGAGCAGTTCGTCGCCGGCGGCGTGGCCCAGGGTGTCGTTGATGACCTTGAAACGGTCCAGGTCGATCAGCAGCAGGCCGACCTCGTGGCCGCTGCGGCGTGCGCTCTCGATGGCGCGCTCGACACGCCAGATCAGCTGGCGGCGGTTGGGCAGGCCGGTGAGGGCGTCGAAGTGGGCGAGCTGGCGGATGCGGTCCTCGGCTTGGCGGCGGTCGGTCACGTCCTGCAGGATGCCGGTGTAGCCGCTGACGCCGCCCTGCTCGTTGAACTCCGGCTCGGCCTCGACGTGCACGACGCGCTGGCGGCCGTCGGGCAGCGTCAGCGGCAGGTCGGTGATGAGCACCGAGGTGTGGGCGATGACGTCGCGCAGCAGGCGCAGGAAGACGTGTCGGTCGTCGGCCGGCACCATGCGCATGACGCTGATGAAGTCCAGTCGGTCCTGGGGGCCGCGGCCGAAGACGCGCAGGCCTTCGGCGGAGATGGTGAAGCTGCCGGAGAGGTCGCGCCGCCACTCGAAGCTGCCCATGCGGGCCAGATCCTGGGCGCGCGCCAGCTTGGCCTTGCTGCGCTCCAGCTCGTGCCGGGTGCGCGAGCTGCGCAGCAGGTAGCGCAGGCGGCCGTCCAGCAGGCTCCATTGCGGTGACTTGACGAAGAAATCCG
Source organism: Roseateles sp. P5_E8 (assembly GCF_054177665.1). Classification (NCBI taxonomy): domain Bacteria; kingdom Pseudomonadati; phylum Pseudomonadota; class Betaproteobacteria; order Burkholderiales; family Sphaerotilaceae; genus Roseateles; species Roseateles sp. P5_E8. The sequence goes on from NZ_JBGCUM010000010.1 coordinate 20,506, forward strand.
TCGCACCGGCCTGGTAGGCACGGTTGATGGAGGCCTCGTCGTCCAGGCCGGTCAGCATCAGCACGGGCAGGGACTCGAAGCCCGGCGTGGCGCGCAGCAGCGCGCAGGTCTCGAAGCCGTCCAGCTCGGGCATCAGCGCATCCAGCACGACGACGTCGGGTGCGCGCACGGAGAGCTGGGCCAGCGCCTCGCTGCCGCTGGCAGCCTCGGTGACATCGAAGCCGCGCTCGCGCAGGGCCGCAGCGGTCAGCAGCAGGTTGACCTCATCGTCGTCGACGAGCAGCACGCGGGGCCGCGATGGCAGGTCGTCGAGGGCTTGACCAGTGGGCTGCATGGGCTGGGCTTCAGAGCAGCGCGGCGAGCGCCGTGCGTACCTGTTGGATGTCTTGGAGCATAGCGTCCAACTGTTCGGAAAGGCCCTCGCTGCGACCCTCGCGGGCCAGCGTTTCGATGTCGGCGCAACGCGCAGCCAGCGCCGTCGCGCCCAGGCTCGCCGACGAGGACTTCAGCGTGTGGCTGACATGGCGGACGACGCTGAGGTCGAGAGTGTCACCTTCACGGGCGCTGGCCAGGTCGGGCAGCAGGCGGTCCAGCGAGCTGGAGAAGGCCGCCACGACACGCTCCAGCAGCTTGTTGCCGCCGCTCGGGTCGAGCTCGCGCAGGCGTCGGATCGCCTCGGGGTCGAGCAGGTCAGCGGGTGCGGAGGCAGTCATGAGTGGCGAGGCGCTGGGTAGCACTGCAAATGTAGCTTGGGCGGGTAGGGGGCGCGCCGCGACTAAATGCACAGATTTGGCGTCGTGCACACGGTGGTGCATATGCACCTGGGCGCGCAGAAGCGCTGCCTACAATGACTCGCATGAAGAGCCTCAGTGACGACAGCGCGCCCTCGCGCCGCCTGGAGCGGCGGCTGCCGATGCGGCTGCTGGTGCTGGGTCTGGCCGGGGTGGCGCTGCTGATGCTGGTGCTCGGCACCCTGGTGGTGCTGGCCCTCATGCGGGTCTGGGGCGGCGAAGTCGGCCTGGTGCACGCGGCGCTGGTGCTGACGGCTTTCTTCACCGGAGTCATGGTGCTGGTGGCGGCGGCGCTGGGCTGGCATGCCGGCGTGCGTCTGACGCGCCAGCGCCTGACCGAACCGCTGCGCGAGGCGCGCCAGCAATTGCTGATGCAGGCCCAGCTGCAGCGCGACTGGCAGTGGGCCACCGACGCGACGCACCGCCTCGTGCGCTGGCAGGCGCCGCAGGGCGCGCCGGCATCAAGTTGGATGGGCGCCGGTGCAGGCACGCAGCTGCTGTGGGAACGCTTCGCGCCGGCCGAGCCCGCAGCGCAGCTGCGCGAGCGGCTGCACGCCCACCAGTCCTTTGCCGAGCTGGAGCTGGCCGCCGTCGACGGCGATGCGCACTGGTGCCTGCGCGGCCTGCCCTGCATCGACTCGCACGGTCATTTCGCAGGCTATGTCGGCACGGCGCGACCGCCCGAGGCAGCGCCGCCGCCTGCGGCCGCGCCGGCCCAGCCCGATCTGGCGGCCGAGCATGAGTCGTTCAGCTACACGGTCTCCCACGACCTGCGCGCGCCGCTGCGTGTCGTGGAGGGCTTTGCGCGCATCCTGAAAGAGGACTACGGCGGCCGTCTGGACCGTGTCGGCAACGACCATCTCGACCGCGTCATGAGTGCCAGCGCGCGCATGAACAGCATGATCGACGCGCTGCTGTCGCTCAGCCAGCTGTCGACGCGGCCGCTGGCGCGCCAGCCGGTCAACCTGTCGCAGCAGGCCGGCTATGTGATGGAAGAGCTCAAGCGCAGCGCGCCGCAGCGCGAGCTGGTGCTGGACATCGAGCCCGACCTGACGGTGCAGGGCGACCCGACGCTGCTGCGCATGGTGCTGGAGAACCTGCTGGGCAATGCCTGGAAGTACAGCGCCAAGGCGCCCTGCACCGAGATCCGTTTCGGCAGCGTCCAACAGGATGGGCGGCGCGTGCTGGTGGTGTCGGACAACGGCGCAGGCTTTGACATGCGCTTTGCCGAGCGCCTCTTCGGCGTCTTCCAGCGTCTGCACAGCGCCAGCGACTTTCCCGGCACGGGGGTGGGCCTGGCGCTGGTGCGCCGTATCGTGCGGCGGCACGGCGGCGACATCTGGGCCGAGTCAGCAGTAGGCGAAGGTTCGCGCTTCTATTTCACCTTGAGCTGATTCAGGCGCGCTGGCCCGGTCGGGCCAGCAACTCCACGGCATCGACGATGCGCCGCGCCTGCTCGGGCACGCTGTGGCCATCGGCCGCAGCCAGGCTCATCAGCCGCGTCAGGGCTTCGTCGCGCGGCAGCGAATAGCGGTGCATCAGCACACCGACAGCCATGGCCGTCGGATCCAGCAGGGCGGGCAGTTCGGACGGTGGCGCGGCTGGCGCTGCGGCAGGCGTGGGCACGGGGGCCGAGCGCGCGAACGCTGCCTCCACGGCGGGCACGATCTGGGAGATGTCCAGCGGCTTGACGAGGTAGGCGACGGCGCCCAGCTCCTTGACCTTGGCCACCGTCGCCTCGTCGGCGAAGGCGGACAGGAACATGAACGGCGTCTGCAGGAACTCGCGCAGATAGGCGGCGACGTCGAAGCCGGTCAGGCCTTCCATGCGGATGTCGAGCAGGGCCAGCTCGGGCCGGTGCTCACGGGCGAGCAGGATGGCGTCGTCGCCGTTGTCGGCGTCTATGACCTCGAAGCCGGCCTGCGTGAGCCCGTAACTCAGCGTCGCCAGCACCAATCTGTCGTCATCGACGACCAGAATCTTGCCCTTGCTCACCGCGCCCCTCAGAAATTTGGTTTTGTCGCCGGATTGTGAACCACGCTCGGTGGAATCAGTTCCAGCCGGCAAACGACGTCCTCGCCCTGCTGTTCCAGGCTCAGGATGGCGCTGCGCCGCGGCAGCAGCGCGCGCACCAGGCCCAGGCCCGAGACGCCGCTCTTGACGTTCTGCAGCGCGAAGCCTTCGGGCAGGCGGCCGGTGTTGACGATTTCGACCGTCACGCCGGTCGGGTCGCAGATGAGCTGGCAGCGCACCTGGGCCTCGTTGCCATGCTTGAGCGCGTTGCCCAGCAGCTCGTTGAGGCTGAGCGCGATGGGAATGGCCTCGGCCTCGGGCAGGCACCAGTCGTCCATCAGTGCGCCGCCCTCGGCTGCGCTGGTGATGACGCGGCCCTGCATGCGCTGCACCGAGCCGACGATGGCGTCGAACACGCGCTTGAGCAGCAGCGGGCCGGTGGCGCCCACCTGAAGGCCGTAGACCTGGGCGATGGCCTGCACCTGGCCCACGGCCTCCTTCAGCACCCCGGCGACCTCGGGCCGGCGTACCGCGATCTGCTGCAGCAGGCCCGCCACGCCTTGCAGGTTGTTCTTGATGCGGTGGTGCACCTCGCGCACCAGCAGCTCGCGCTGCGAGATGGCGGCCTGCAGGCGGGCCTGCTCGGCGGCGCGCTGATCGGTGACGTCGCTGGCCACCATCAGCAGCAGCTCCGGCGAGTCGTTGCCGGCGGCCAGGTGCAGCAGGCGCGCGTCCCAGATGCGCGTGGCCGGGCCGGCGGGGACGTGGTATTCGCGCTGCACCACGGTCTGCGACTCCAGCGCCTCGCGCATGTCGGCCGCGACTTTCGCGCCCTGCTCGGCGCCGAACAGCTGCACCGGCGTGCCGCCCAGCAGCGCGGCTTCCGGGCGGCCGGCCAGCATGGCGGCGGCGTGGTTGAGCTTGACGATGCGCAGGCTCTGCGCCTCGTGCAGCGTGATGGCCAGCGGCGCGCCTTCAATGATGCGGGCCAGGGACGCCTGCGCCAGGCGGCTCTGCGCCTCGGCCTGGCGGCGGCGGTCGATGTCGAGCAGCGCGTAGGTGGTCTGGATCTGGCCCTGCTCGCGCGGCGTCTGCACCGCGTTGCCGATGACCCAGAACTCGCGCCCGTCGCGCCCGCGCAGCCGGCACTCGAACACGTCGGCGCCCGGCTCGGCGTGGAAGGCGTGCTCGTTGTCCTCGGGTGCCAGCACGCCCATGGGCTGGCCCAGCACGTCGTCCAGCTCGCAGCCAAACATGCGCCGCGCCGAGCGGTTCATCCATTCGATGCCCTCGGGGCCGACGGTGACGATGCCCACCAGCACCGAGTCCAGCACGGCGCGTTCACTCTCGGCGCGCAGCAGCAGCGCGTTCTCGGCCTGGGCCTGGGCGGTCACGTCCAGCGTGACGACCGAGGTGGAGCGCCGCCCGCCGGCCAGCAGGCCCGGTGCCACGCGGGTCAGCAACCAGCGCCGGCCCAGCTCGGGGTGGCGCACGGCGTAGCGCACCTCGACCGCATCGCCCTTCTTGAGCGCCCGCTGCAGGCGCTCGAACTCGGGCAGCGAGGCGGGCTCGACGATGTCGCGGTTGATGCCCTGCAGCGAGGCCACCGGCTGCTTGGTGCCGGTCTTGAAGGGCGAGCCCTTGCGATGCGGCTTGAGCCAGCCAGCCTCGGGCTGGAAGGTGGCCAAGCCCACGGCGGCCGTGTCCATCAGCGCGTCGAGCTGCTGGTGGGCCAGGTCACGCTCGTGCAAGGTGCTGTGGTCCTCCAGCTGGGCCAGCAGCAGCGCACGGCCGTCGTTGCGCCACAGCCGCAGCCGCGCCTGCAGCCAGCGGTGGTGGCCTTGCGGGTCGACGAACTCGGCCTCCATGACGAGGGGCGGGTCCTGCAGGCGCTGGGCCGTCAGCGCCGGCAGCGGCGCGCCGCGGTGCCAGCCCAGCAGGGCCTGCAGCAGGTCCGGCAGATCGTTCAGATGGCGTGGCGAGCCGGGGCAGAGGGCGTCGAAGGCGGCGTTGCGGCGCAGCAGTGCGCCGCTGCCGGCATCGGCCAGTGCCGCCGGCTGGGGCGACAGGGCCAGCCATTCGACCAGCGGCGGCTCACCGCTTTCGGCAGCGCTCAGGCGCGCGTGCAGCAGCCAGTTGGGGCGGTCGCGCAGCAGGTGCAGCGTCGCGCGCTGGCCGTCGGCGAGCTTGAGCGGCGGCGCAGGCGGTGGCGCGCGGCCCGCGTCTATGGCCCGCGCCGCCTCGCGCAGCCACGTCTCCAGCCGGCTGCCGGCGGCCTGGCGCAGCAAGCGCCAGCCCTCGGCGGCGTCACCGCCCAGCCACTCGCGTGCGGCCGGGTTGGCGCGCAGCGCGGACAGGTCGGCCCGCAGCGTCAGCACCGGGTCGCCGACGAGGTCGAGCAGCGTGGCGGAGGCGGGCGAGCCGAACATGGTTCAGCCCTGCGCGAGCCGGCTCACTGGTGCACCCTTCGGCCTGCGGCCTGTCCCGCCAGGCGGGAGCGAGCTTGCTCGGGGCGGCCCGGCGCGGCGCTCATTCGAGCTGGGTCGCCTTGTTCAGCGCGCGCAGCACGCAGGCGTTGATCTCACCGGCGCTCAGCATCAGCGCATCGGCGCGCTCGCGGTAGTCGAACACGCTCTCGGACTCGATGGCGCGCACCAGTTCCAGATAGGGCAGGAAGGGGCCGGTCTCGTCGACGAGGGCCTGGCGCACGCGTTCGGGCACGGGGATCGACTGCAGCAGCTTGTCGAAGGGTGATTTCAGCATGTGGTCCAGCAGCGAGAACAGGCCGCAGATGAACATCTCGTCGCGCTGCTCGCGTTCGCTCATGCCCTGGGCCAGTTCTTCCATCAGCAGGCCGCGGCGCACCGCGCCGAACATGATGGGGCGCATGCTGTGGTCCTTGCTGGCCGTCGTCAGCAGCAGGGCCAGCCAGCGCTTCAGGCGGGCATAGCCCAGCAGCATGATGGCGTGGCGGAAGCTGGACACCTCGACCGGCAGGCCGAAGGCGGCGGAGTTCATGTAGCGCAGCAGCTTGAAGGCCAGGCTGGGGTCGCGCTTGAGGGTCTGCTCCAGGCGCTCGACGTCCTCGCCTTCGTCGACGCGGGACATCAGCTCCATGATGACTTGCAGGTCGGCCGCGATCTCGGTCTTGGTACCACTGGTGGGCTCGTAGGGGCCGTCCATGGTCCAGCCGATGACGTTGTGGGCGCCGGCCTTGAAGGCGGCCTCCACCGCTTCGGCGCCGCGGATGCCGGCGCAGACCAGCTCGGTGCCGGCCGGCGCCGTCTGGCCGGGCTCCAGCACGACCTGTTTGAAGACGGCGGCGACGGCAGCGGGCAGCGGCTCATTGGGCAGGCCCTTGAGCAGGCCGCGATGGCCGGCGCCCTTGAGCGCGGCTATTGCCGAGGCGTGGGCGGGGTCGGCGGCGATGAAGGCGGGCACCTCGATCTGGGAGGGCTCGGCCGGCGGCTGGGCCAGCAGGGCGGTCAGCAGGGCTTCACCCTGGGGGCTGATGAGGGCGCCGCCGTTGGGAAAGGTGGCGCTCAGCGCGGCCAGCAACTCGGCGTGGTCGGGCTTGGCGTCGGGCCGCAGCGGCACCAGCGTGAGCCGCGTGCCGGCGATGGCGCGCTGGCGGTCGATGACGGGCGAGTAGCCGAGGGCGATGCCGGGCAGGATGGCGTGATCGAGGGCGGCAGGGGCGTTGTCGGACATGGCGCGGCGCGGGGGGCGAGGAATGCGGCAGTCTGCCACGCCCATTCACCGGCCGTGCCGTCAATTCGTGACAGCTTCACGCGCCGCCGCTGGTATTCGGGCCGAGCGCCGGGCCGCTCCCAAGCCGGCCCGCCTGGCGATGTGCGAGCGGGGCCTTCCCCGCGAGCATCGCCGTCCCCACGGGGGACCGACTAGGCTTGCCCGCGTTCAGCGGCGCAAGACTGGGCGAGGGGCTCCATCTCACCCGGTGATGTACTGGAACAGCGACATCTTCTGCACCATGGCGTAGGTCTTCAGCGCCGTTTCATAGCCGGTCTGCTGGTTCTGGAAGTCCGAGATGCCCTTGACCATGTCCAGGTCTTCGGCGGCGCTCTTCTCGGCTTCGCTGTACTGCTTGAGCGCGGCCAAGCGGGTCTCGGTGCCGTCGAGGTTGTTCAGCCGCTCGCCGACCTGGCTGCGCGCGCTTTGCAGATTGCCCATGACGGCGTCGAGGTTGCGGATGGCGACGGCGTTGGCCTGCGTGACCTGGTTGCGCGTGCGCTGCGGTGTGTTGAGGTCGACGATGGCCTTGTCGAGGGCGTCGAAGAGCTTGAGGCTGCGTGCGGAACCGGCCACCGCGAAGGCGTCGCCGTCGACGGGTGTGCCCGACACGATCAGCGCCATGCCGTCGGCCACGATGGCCTCGCCGGGCTTGAAGCTGCCGCTGGCGACGACGCCGCCGGTGTCCTGGTCGGTCAGCGAGTAGGTCTGGCTGGGCGAGGTGCCGGCCACGTCGATGCGGTAGTTGTGGCCGGTCAGCAGCGAGGGGTCGACGACGCGGCCGCTGTCGATCCAGCCTGAGGCCGGCTTGCCCGACACCGGGTTGAGCAGCGCCACGGGCGCGCCGGCCGCCGCGCTCGCGCCCGGGTCGATCAGCTGCACGGTGGGCTTGCCGGTGACGGGGTCGGGCAGCACGGCGCTGGGCGCGGTCTCGAAGCTGCCGTTGCCGCTGGACGACTGCTCCCAGGCGCTGCGGCCGTCGATGGTGAGCTGGAAGTTGTCGAGGTTGCCGGTCTGGATGGTGCCGGACACGCCGACGTAGGACACGCCGCCGGACTGGTCCAGGAAGGGCGGGCTGGACGAGCCCTGGCCCGAGAACAGGTAGCCGCCGGAGCCGTCGGGCCGGTTGGCGATGGAGAGCAACTGGTCGCGTATGCCTTGCAGCTTGTTCGCCAGGCCCTGGCGCTCCGCGTCCGAGTAGGTGGCGTTGCCGGCGGAGACCATGGTCTCGCGGGCCTGCTGAAGCAGCTCGTTGGCGTCGCCCAGCGCCGACTCGGCCAGCGTCATGCTGTTGCGGCTGGCTTCCAGCGCGCGCTGGTTGGCCTCGACGCGGCCGATGGAGGCCAGCGCCCGCTCGGCACGCGCGGCGCCGGTGGGGTCGTCGCTGGCCAGGGCGATGCGCTTGCCCGAGGTGAGCTGCTCCTGCTGGTTCTGCAGCGCGCTCTGGCGGCGCTGCAGGTTGGCGATGGAGGCGTCGTAGAGGTTGGCGGTGGAAAGTCTCATGAGTCCCTCTATCGAGCAGCGATGCGCATCAGTTCGTCGAACAAGGTCTGCGCCGTCTGCAGCACCTTGGCGGCGGCCTGGTAGCTCTGCTGGAACTGCATCAGCCGCGAGGCTTCCTCGTCGAGGTTGACGCCGGCCTGGCCGGAGCGGTTGGTCTCGGCGTCGGTGGCGACGGTGGTGGAGACGCCGGACAGGTAGGTCGCGCTCTGCACGCGCGAGCCGATTTCGCTCATGGAGCTGGCGTAGGCGTCATTGATGGTCGAGCCGGCCGTCACGCTGCCGTCCGGTAGCAGCTGGCGGCCGACGAAGGCCTCGCTCTGGATGTTCAGGAAGGCCTTGGCGTTGCCGTTGTTCGTCGCGGTGTAGATGGTCTTTTCGAGCGTGATCTGGTCGCCCTCGCGCGGCACGCCGTTGGTACGCAGCTCGAAGCCCAGATCAATGCCGGCCGCCGGCTGGTTGCCTATGGCCTGGCCGGCGCTCCAGTTGCCGTTGAACACGCTGCCGTCGGCCAGCGTCAGCGTGTAGGGCACGGTCCTGGTGGTGGCGTCGGGCGTGCCGAAGGCGATGGTGATGGGCGCCTGGTTGGCGTCCACGTTGCTGTTGACGGCGTAGACGCTGTCGATGGTGAGCGTGCCGGTGTTGTTGACGGAGGCGGAGGCCGTCAGCGGCGATGCGGCGGCGATGCCGTTGGGGCTGTCCAGCACACGGCGCATCTCGACGGCAGCGGCGCCCACCGGCTCGATGAGGAAGCTCTCGCCAGGCACCGGTGCCGACGGGGTGAAGCTGATCTGGAAGCCGTCGATGGTGTCGCCGTCGTTGACCGTGCGCACCAAGCCGTCGGTCATCCGCGTCAGCTCGTAGCTGCCGGGGGCGCTGGAGGTCAGCTTGTAGCTGCTGGCCTGCAGCTGGCCGGCATTGACGATGGTGGCCGCCACGCCGCTGGCAAAGGCGCCGCTGGCATCGCGCGTGTTGCTGGCAGCTGCCAGCACGCGCGGTGCCGCGACGTTGAAGATCTGGGCGCCCTGGCCGGGCGGGTTGGACAGGTCCAGGCCGAGGGCGTTCTGATCGTTGACGCGGATGCCGATGGAGGCTGCCAACTGGCCGAGCATGTTGCGGGCGTCCTGCAGGTCCTTGTTCTGGAAGGCAAGCAGGGCGCTCATGGAGCCGCCGGTCAGCACGCTTTCGTCCAGCGCGCGGTTGAAGCCGCCTTCATTGAGGGACAGCACGGCGCGCTGGGCATCGTAGGGGTCGGCCGAGACCTGCAGCGCCGAGGCCTGGTTGCCCAGCACCAGGCGCTGGCCGCCGCCGATGAAGACGCCCACGGTGTCGTCGTCGGCCGGCAGCGTCGTCACCGAGACATATTCGCCCAGTTGGGAGATCAGGCGTTCGCGCTGGTCCAGCAGGTCGTTGGGCGCATGACCGGTGCCGCGTGACTTGGCGACCTGCTCGTTGACGTTGGCGATCTGCTTGGCGAGCTGGTTGACGACGGTGACTGAGGCCTTGAGGTCACTGACGACGCCGGCCTGCAGGTCGGTGAGCTGCTGGCCGCCGTTGGAGAAGCGCACGGCCAGTTCGCTGGCGCGGCCCAGGGCCACCTGGCGGGCCGAGGGGTCGCTGGGGCGGCTGGTCACGTCGACCATGGCGTTGAGGAACTGACTGGCCGCGTAGCCCAGGCCGTCGGTGCCGGGCGGGAAGACCTTTTCCATGCGCGCCAGCTGCTCGGCGCGCGTCGCATCGGCCGAGGCGGTGGACTTGGCGGTGGAGGCCTCCTTGGTCAGGAACTCGTTGTGCGAGCGCACGACGGTCTGCACGTCCACGCCCTTGCCGAAGAAGCCCGCGCCCGTGTACTGGCCGGCCGAGGTCGTCAGCACGACGGACTGGCGCGAATAGCCGACCGTGTTGGCGTTGGCGATGTTCTGGCCGATGGTCTGCAATGCCGCCTGGTTGGCGAACATCGCGCGGGCGCCGAGGGAGAGCAGGCTGGCCATCGTCTACGTCTCTTTTGTCGTCAGGCCAGGGTGCTCTGCACGCGCTGGGTGGTTTGAATCGTCCGGGCCAGCTTCTCGGCATAGGCCGGGTCGGTGGCATAGCCGGCCTGCTGCAGGCCGCGCGCAAAGCCGGCGGCGTTGCCGCTCTGGGCCTGCGCCACGACCTTGGCATAGCGGTCGTTGCTGCCGATCAGGCGGGCGTAGTCCTTGAAGGCTTCGTCGTAGCTGCCGTAGGCGCGGAACTTGGCCGTTACCTTGACGGCCTGGCCGTTGATGACCTCGGTGGTCTTCACGTCGACGGTCTTGCCCGTCCAGCCCGGCGTGGCCTTGATGCCGAAGACGTTGTGGCTCTTGCTGCCATCGACGCCGGTGATTTCGCGCTTGCCCCAGCCACTCTCGTGGGCGGCCTGGGCCACCATGAAGCTGGCCGGGATGCCGGTGGCGGCGGACGCCGACTTCGCCGCGGCGTCGTGCTTCTGGATGAAGCTCTGCACGTGGTTCGGGATGCCCTTGTTGGCCAGCGCCGGCAGCGCCTGGGCCAGCGTCGTCTGGCTGGCCTTCTTCACGCTCTCGGGCGACAGGTCCTGGATGCCCATCTGGCGCTGCAGCTGCTTCTGGATGGCCTCGGACAGGCCGCCCGGCAGGCCGCTCATCTTGCCGGCGAACTGGGTGTCCAGCATCTCGGTGCCGAGCTGGGTCGCGCTGTTGTCCAGCATGCCGCTGGACAGCGTGGACGCGCGCATGCTCTTCATCACCTCCTGCATGAAGAGCGATTCGAACTGTTTCGCCGTCTCGCGGATGCTGGCCTTGGGGTCGCGCGCGGCCTGGGCCTTGAGCCCATTCAGCGCGTCGACGCTGCCGAGGCTCTGGCCGGAGACGGATTGGAAACTGTTGGCCATTTCAGATCACCTCAAGCTCGGCGTTCAAAGCGCCCGCGCTCTTCATGGCCTGCAGGATGGCGAGCAGATCCTGGGGCGTGGCGCCGAGCGAGTTCAGTGCCTTGACGACGTCCGACAGCCGCGCGCCGGCCGGCAGCTGGATGAGGCTGCCGGGCTCCTGGCGGATGGAGATGTCGGCCTTCTCGGTGACCACCGTCTGGCCGCTGGACAGCGCATTGGGCTGGCTGATGACGGGCGTGGAGCTGATCGTCACCGACAGGCTGCCGTGCGCTACCGCGCAGGACGACAGCGTGACCGCCTGGTTCATGACGATGGAGCCGGTGCGCGCATTGATGACGATGCGGGCGGCCGGGGAGGCCAGGTCGATGGCGAGGTTCTCGACATCGGCCAGGAAGCCGACACGCTCGTCCGGCGTGGTGGGGGCGCGCACGCGCACGACGCGGCCATCCAGCGCCTGGGCAATGCCAGCGCCCTTGGCCTTGTTGATGGCCTGGGCCACGGCGCGGGCGGTGGCGTAGTCGCTGCTGTTCAGGTCGAGCTGGATGCTGTCGCCCTGGGCCAGCGGTGTGGGCACCGAGCGCTCGACGAGGGCGCCTGCCGGGATGCGGCCGGCGCTGAGGTGGTTGATCTGTACCTTGGAGCCGCCTGCGGAGGCGCCGGCGCCGCCCACCACCAGGTTGCCCTGGGCGATGGCGTAGATCTGGCCGTCTGCGCCGCGCAGCGGTGTGGCGATCAGCGTGCCGCCGCGCAGGCTCTTGGCATTGCCGATGGACGAGACATTGATGTCCAGCTGCTGGCCAGGCTGCGCGAAGGGTGGCAGGGACGCCGTCACCATGACCGCAGCGATGTTGCGCGGCTGCATGGTCACGCCCTGGGGCAGGATGACGCCGAACTGCTGCAGCATGGCCGCCAGGCTCTGGCCGGTGAAGGGCGCCTGCGTCGTCTGGTCGCCAGTGCCGTCCAGGCCCACGATGAGGCCGTAGCCCGTCAAGGGGTTGGAGCGCACGCCGGCCACGGAGGCGACTTCCTTGATGCGGGCGGCTTGCACCGGTGCGACCGGGGCCAGCACGACGGCCAGGGCGAGGAGGATGACTTGCAGGTACTTCACTCGGCAGATTCTGCGGATGCTTGAGCCCGCGAAGCCGCAGAAAAGGGCGGTCAGCGCCGGCCTTTTCCAAACCGTCAGCGTCGGCCGCAGGAAGGGGAGGGAATTTTTACGCTGTAAGGCCGGCCGCCGCCGCGCGACCACTGGCCACCTGTGAAGCACTGAGGCGCCCAGTCGGCACAGCGATCTTTCCTATCTACCCCCCATTTCCTGGAGACCCGAGATGAAGAACCGCTTTTCCCTGCTGCCCCTCGTGCTGGCCACCGCCCTCAGCGCCATCGCCCTGCCCAGCACCGCCCAAGGCCTGACGCGCGAGCAGGTCAAGATGGACCGCGACACCTTTCTGGCGCTGATGCGCTGGGATGAGCTCACCAGCATGTGGGTGCTCAAGTCCGGCATGGAGCCGCCCAAGGGCGTCATGTCGCGCGCCGAGGTGCTGGCCATGCGCGACCAGTTCCTGCGCATGAACGTCTATGACGACACCGTCGGCAGCTGGGTGCCGTTGAAGGCGGCACGCGAGATGAGCACGCTGACGCGCGAGCAGGTCAACATGGAGACGCAGCGCTTCCTGATGATGTACCGCTACGACGAGTCGCGTAACGAGTGGATCAGCCGCGCACGCTGAAGCGCCGCGCTCCGGCGCCAAGGCGCCGCTCCCAAAGCCGCCCGACCGCCCGGTCCGGCGGCTTTCTTGCTGCAAGCTTGGGCTCAGGTCGGAAAGCGCTCGGCGTGAGATTCTGTCAATCCCAACTCCAGCCTCGCGCTGCGGTGTGGTGGGTGCCGGGACGGCAGCCTAAGATCAGCAAGCGGCCTACAGGTTTTCCCGCGGATCACGTGTTTTGCGGTCGTTTACCCCAGTTTGCCCCGTGTAACACTGACTTCGGCGAAGGCGAATGACAGGTTTCTGAATGTGTCTGTCAGTAAAGTTTTATTTACTGATCCGCCACATTTCGTTTGCCAGACCTGCCATGCCTCCGCCTTTCGAACCGCTGACCCTGGTTCATGTCGTGTTTTCGTCCCGTATCGCGGGCGGTGAGCGGCATTGCGTCGACCTCGCCAACGCCCAGGCCGCCCTCGGCCACCGTGTCCATGTCATCGGCTCGGCCGGTTCCGCCGTGGCCGGCGCGCTGGCACCGAACGTGCGTTTTCATGGCCTGAAGCTGCCGCTGCTGCGCGGCTGGCGCGTCGCCGCGCTGGCTCGCCGGTTGGGCGCCGATGTCTGCCACGGCCACCTGGGCCCCGCCTGCAAGGCCGTCGCCCATGCCCGCCGCGTGGCGCGCATCGGCACGCTTCATGTGGGCTACAAGGCCCATCACCATGCGCGGCTGGACGGCCTCGTCTGCGTCAACCGCGCCCAGCATGACAGCCTCCCGGGCAGCCGCGAAGCCCTGGCCAGCGTCATCTACAACTGGGCGCCGGAGCGCGATGCCAGGGCCGCAGCACGCCACACCGATTTGCGTGCCGAGCTCGGCCTGGTGCCCGGCCAGCTGCTGGTGGGCAGCGTCGGCCGCCTGCATGTCAGCAAGGGCATGGACCTGCTGATCGCGGGCTTCAAGGCCCACGCGCCGGCCGACGCCGTGCTGGCCATCCTGGGCGAAGGCCCGGACGAAGCCGCGTTGAAGCAGCTGGCCGCCGGCGATGCACGCATTCGCCTGCTGGGCTTCCGCAGCGATGTCGACCAGGCGCTGAAGTCCTTCGACCTGTTCGTGTCGCCGTCCCGAGAGGAAGCCTTCCCGCTGGCCATCCTGGAGGCCATGCGCGCCGGCCGGCCGGTGCTGTCCACGGCGACGCAAGGCCCGCGCGAGATGCTGGCGGGCCAGCCCGCCCGCCTCGTGCCGGTGGGCGACGCCGACCTGCTCGGTCGCGCCATCGCCGAGGAGCTGGCCGGTCTGCGCGCCATGCCTGCCGGCGCCCGGGGCGTCAGCTACGCGACCGCCACCTATGACCGCAGCAACGCGGTGGCCCGCACGCTGGGCTTCTACCGCGATGTGATGCTGCATCAGGACGCCCAGGCACAACGCTTCGAGGATGAGGAAGAAGCGATCATTGCCTAGGAGAAGGTGCGAACGGCCTCCCCACGCCCGCTCATTCCGCCGCAACGCCGCCACTCTGCGTTACAAATGCTCGCCGTAGCTCGAGCTACGGCTCCGCTTTGCGCCTTGATTGGCGCCGCCGCGACGGCCTGCTCGGTCGCGTGGAACCCGTCCACACCTTCTCATGATCAAAAGGCCCCGCACCGACTTTTGGCAAGTCGGCATCGTTCCGCTGCCCCTGCAAGACATTGATGCCAGCACGCTGAGCGCCGCCCGCGAGCGCATCACCTGGCTGCCCGAGGCTGGCCCGTGGCGCTATCTGGCCGACCCTTTCGGCCTGGTGCGGGGCGACGCGCTGCATGTCTTCGTCGAAGCCTTCGATTACCGCACCAAGCGCGCCAACATCGAGCGCCATGAGTTCGCGCTGGCCGACCTGAGCTGGCGTGGCCAGGCGACGGTGCTGGACAAGCCCTTTCACCTGTCCTACCCGCAGGTCTTCGAGCATGGCGGCGAGACCTGGATGGTGCCGGAGAGCTACCAGGCCGGCGAGATCGCCCTCTACCGCGCGAGCGACGCCTCGCTGAACCACTGGCAGCGCGAATGCGCGCTGCTGGGCGGCCTGCCGGGCGCGGACGCCTCCCTCATCGAGCATGACGGGCGCTGGTGGATGTTCTACACGCTGGTAGGCCCGAACGCGCGTGACCAGCGCGAGCTGCACGCTGCCCATGCACCGGCGCTGACCGGGCCGTGGACGCCGCTGGCCGGCAACCCGGTCCGCGTCAGCCGCGACGGCGCGCGGCCGGCGGGCCGGCCCTTCATCGCCCGCGACGGCGTGCTGGCGCTGCCGGTGCAGGACAGTTCCGCCGGCTACGGCAGCGCCACGCGGCTGCTGCGCTTCCCGGTCCTGACGCTCGAGCGCGTCGTCATCGAGGCCGGCACCGAGCGCCTGACGGGCGACCTCGTCAGCAGCAGCCACACCGCCGGCCTGCACACGCTGAACGGTTGCGGCGACGCCTTCACGCTCATCGACGTGAAGCGCATCGACCGTTCGCGCGGCCGGCAGTGGCTGGACTTCAAGCGCCGCTTGAGACGACTGCTCAAGGGCTGACCAGCAAGAAAAGGCTTGTCATGTGTATTGTGTGAGTAATACACTGATACGCATGCCCAGCCCCCAGGCCTTCTTCGACATCCAGCCGCAGCTCGCCACGCCCATCTACCGCCAGGTGGTGGAGCAGGTACAGCGGCTGGTCGCGGGCGGCCAGCTCGGGCCTGGGGACGAACTGCCCAGCGTGCGCGCCGTGGCCGAACGGCATGCGATCAACCCCATGACCGTCAGCAAGGCCTACAGCCTGCTGGAGGCGGAAGGGCTGCTGGAGCGTCGCCGCGGCGTGGGCATGGTGGTGGCCGCGCGAGCCCAGCCTGCGGCGGCCGGCAGCGACTTGCTGGCCTTGCTCGAACCCGCCGTCCAGGCGCTGGCCCGGCAGGCCCGGCAGCTCGGCATTCCGCCCGACCAGGCCGTCGAGGCCCTGGCGCGCGCCCTCCGAACCGACGTTCATTCCGACGAACAGGACAAGTCATGACTCTCGCCATCGAGGCCCGCCAGCTCACCCTCCACATCCCCGACGGCCAGTGGAGCGTCGCCCGTCGCTATGCGCTGGGCCCCATCGACCTGCAAATCCCGGAGGGCGCGGTCGTCGGCCTTGTCGGTCGCAACGGCGCCGGGAAGAGCACGCTGATGCGCTGCCTGCTGGGCCTGGCCACACCGGACGAAGGCGAGGCGCGGCTGCTGGGTGAGCCCAGCCTGGCGTTGACCGACGCGGTGCGGGAGCGCCTGGGCTACGCCGCGCAGACGCCCGACCTCTTCCCACGCCTGAACGGCAGGGAGCATCTGGACGAGATGGCCGCCGTCTATGCCAACGTGGACCTGCCCAGCGCCGTCACGCTGGCGGCGCGGCTGGACTTGCCGCTCGGCAAGCGGGCCGATGCGCTGTCGCTGGGCGACCAGCAGAAGCTGGCCGTCGTGATGGCCCTGGCCCACGACCCCGACCTGCTGCTGCTGGACGAGCCGGTGGCCAGCCTGGACCCCATCTCGCGGCGCGACTTCATGCGCGCGCTGTTCGCGCTGCGCCGCAAGGCCACGCCGCGCACGGTGCTGGTGTCCAGCCACCTGCTCAGTGACCTGGAGCGGGTGGTGAGCCACGTGCTGTTCCTGCGCGACGGCAAGGTGCAGCTCTTCATCGAGTGGGACGAGGCGATGGAATACCTGCGCTGCGTGCCGGCGCGCCTGCCCGACCCGCTCAGCCTGCACTGGAGCGCCGCGCAGGGCGGCCGCGCGCTGGTGGACAGCCGCCGCTGCCCCGAGGCCGCCGGCGAGCCGGGCCTGAGCATGGAAGACCTGCTGGAGGTGCTGAACACATGAATGCGCTTGCCAACCCGGCGCGCCCGGCTCGCGACAAGGCGCCGCCGCCGAACGATCAGCTGGTGGCCACCCGCCTGCTGCCGGCCTGCGTCAGCGCGCTGATGCTGCTGCCGACCGGCCTGGCGCTGGACTCTTCCGATGTCATGGGCCTGGCCGTGGCGCTGCTGTGGGCACAGGCGTTGCTGCTGGCGTTCGGCGCTGCCCTTCTGGCGGCGGCAGCGCATGAGCGTCTTGGCCCCTGGGAAAGCCGCGCCGCGCCTGCCGCCGGGCGCGAGCGGGTCCGCGCACGGCTGACGCGTGAGCTGGCGCGCCTCGGAGCCATCGGACTCTCTGGGCCGCTGGTTTTTGCCGCCGTGCTGGACTGGCAACTCGGTGAACTGCGGATGCTGCCCGGCGTGGTCGCCCTGCTGTGCGCCAGCCTGTGCGGCGGCCTAGTGCTGAGCCTGAGCTGGCGCGGCCGCGCGCCGCGGCTGCTGGCGTTGCCGGCACTGCTGCTGCTGGCCTCGCTGGCCCGGCCCACGGTCATCGAGGCCGTCGGCCGCGGCGACCCGTGGCTGTCGTTGCCGATCCTCGGCTGCACCGCGTTGCTGTGGCGTGCGCTGCTGTCGCCCCGCGCGTTGGCCGTCTGCGCGCCGCCCTGGCCGCAGCTGCAACCGCTGGCCTGGGGGCGGCGGGCTTGGTCGCGCCGCTGGCGCACCGCGCCCTATCGCAGCGGCACGGGCAAGTTCCTGGGGTCCGACTCCGCGCCGCACTGGCAGATGGCTTTGGTGCCGCTGTGGTTCCAGAGCGCCTCCCGCAGCGAGTGGCTGCATTGGGGGCAGGCCTACGACCACGTCTATGCGATCGCGGGCTATGGCCTGTGGCTGATGTTGATGGGCATCTTCGCCGGTGCATCCCTGATCGCGCCGGCGCTGCACTGGCGTCATCGGCTCGCCCCCGGCAGCCCGACAGCGGCGCGCTGGGCCCGCCGCCTGGTGTTCGGGTCGATGCTGATGTATGGCGGCATCTTCGGGCTGTCGCTGGCGTTGACGGTCGCGGGTGAGGCGGGCAGCGCCCGCATCGTCGCATCGGGCCTGGGCGACGTGCTGCTGGCGAGCAGCTTCGCCGCCTGGCAGCGTGGCCGCCGCGGCGCGGTGAAGGAAGGCCTGTGGATCCTGGCCGGCTTGAGCCTGGGCGGCGCGGGCGTGCTCGCGCTACTGGACGGGCTCGGCGTGACGCCGCAGCGCGGCCCTGTCTGGCTGGCCGTGCAGCTGACGCTGATCGTGCCTTTCACGTGGGCGGCCGTGCGCGCCTGGTCGCGGCAGGACCTCAACGCCGTGGCGGGCAAGCCATGAAAGCCTCACTGGTGACACCGCTGGACGAGGCCGCGCCGGGCGTCGACCTGCCGCTCGCGGCGCGGCTGCTGTCCGGCATGACAAGCGCCATCGCAGCCCTGCTGGCCGTCGTGCATCTGGAGCATTTCCTGCACGGGACTGGCGCCCTGGTCGGGCTGCTGTACGGGCAGGCCACGCTGCTGGTGCTGGTGGCCAGCGGCCTGGCCGCGACGACGCACGAGTGGCTCAGCCACTGGGAGGCCCGCGTGGCACCCGAGCGCTCCCGCGCCCGGGTCCGGTCCGAGCTGCTGCGGACGCTGGCACTCACGGCCGCCGTCGGTCTCGCCGGCCCCTTGCTGCTGGCGGCCGTGGTGGGCTGGCAGGGTGGCGACGCGCGCCCGCTGGCTGGCACGCTGGCGGTGCTGGCCGCGGCGTTCTGCGCCGGGTTCTGCGTGGTGAGCGCCTGGCAGGGGCGGGCGGCGCGCTGGCTGCTGTTGCCCGGGTTCGCGGCGCTGACGCTGCTGGTGCTGCCCGGGACCATCGCTTCGCTCTGCGAGGACGGCGGGCTGGCCCTGCTGACCATCGCGCTCGCCGCCTCGGCCGCGTGGCACTGCATGCTGGCCGGCGGGGCGCTGGTCGTGAAGGCGCGGCCCCTGCCACGCCCGAGCCTGCGGCCGTGGTGGCGCCGCGCCGGTGCACAGCGTGGCTGGGTCTCGGTCAGCTACCAGCAGCCGTGGAAGACGATGAGCGGCGAGACGCGCAAGGGCAATGCCTGGATCGTGCTGGTCTGGCTGCCGCAGTTCCTTGCGCAGGCGTCGGCGCTGCGTTTCCTGGCCTGGGGCGAGGCCTATACCCACGCCTACGCCGCGCCGGTCTACGGCCTCTGGCTGATGTTCGTGGCCGCTTCCGCCTTCGGCTCGCTCATCGCGCCCCGGCTGCACTGGCGCCGCCGGCTTGCACCGCACGGCCAGCAGCCGCAGCGCTGGGCGCGCCGTCTCGTGCTGGGCTCCATGCTGGCCGGCACCGTGGTGTTCAGCCTGGGCATCGCGCTGGCCATGCTGGTGAACGGGCTGACATCGCGCCCGCTCTACCTGAGCGCCTGGCCGTCGGGCATGGGCGACGTGCTGCTGGCGACGGCTTTCGGCGCCTGGCTGCGCGGCCGCTACGAGAGGCAGGCCGCCACCTGGATGCTGATGGTCGGCCTGGGCCTGGCCGCTGCGGTCGTCGTGGCGGCGCTGCCGCTGCTGACTCTGCCTCTGTTCGGCGTGCTGCCGCAGCGCGGCGCCGTGTGGCTGCTGCTGCAGCTGGCGCTTGTCCTACCGCTCACCCGCGCGGCCATCCGGGCTTGGGCGCAGCGCGATCTGAACCTGATGGGCTGAGGTCGGCGTCATACTGGCGCCATCTCGCACCCGAGGTTTGATCGCCCATGCCGTTGCAGCAGGACATCGACGCGGCCAGCGCCGCGCTGGAGGCCCAGGTCATCGCCTGGCGGCGTGACCTGCATGCCCACCCCGAGCTCGGCAACCGCGAGTTCCGCACCGCCGGCATCGTCGCCGAGCACCTGCGCTCGCTGGGCTTCGACGACGTCAAGACCGGCGTGGCCCACACCGGCGTCGTCGGCCTGCTGAAGGGCGGCAAGCCCGGCGGCGTGGTCGCATTGCGGGCCGACATGGACGGCCTGCCGGTCACCGAGGAAGTCGAGCTGCCCTTCGCCTCCAAGGCCCGCGCGGTCTGGAACGGCGAGGAGGTGGGCGTCATGCATGCCTGCGGGCATGACTGTCACGTCGCCATCCTGATGGGCGTGGCGACCATCCTGGCCGGCCTGCGCGCCGACATTCCAGGCAGCGTGAAGTTCATCTTCCAGCCCGCCGAGGAGATGCCGCCCGTGGGTGAGGAGGGCGGCGCGGCGCTGATGATCAAGGAGGGCGCGCTGGAGAACCCGACGCCGGGTGCCATCTTCGGCCTGCACGTCACGTCGCGTCAGCATGCCGGCGTCATCGGCTATCGGCCGGGGCCGACCATGGCCAGCAGCGACTACTTCAAGATCACCGTTCAGGGCAAGCAGACGCACGGCGCCGCGCCCTGGCTGGGTGTGGACCCCATCGTCACCTCGGCGCAGATCGTGCTGGGCCTGCAGACCATCGTCAGCCGCACGCTGGACCTGAACCGCGAGCCGGCGGTCGTCACCATCGGCGCCATCAAGGGCGGCGTGCGCGAGAACATCATCCCGGACTCGGTGGAGATGCGCGGCACCATCCGCAGCTTCGACGAGGGCATGCGCGACGCCATCCACGAGCGCATCACGACACTGGCCGAAGGCATCTCCGCCGCGTCGCGGGCGACCTGCAAGGTCTGCATCACGAAGAACTACCCAGTCACGCGCAACGACCCCGTGCTGACCGAGCAGATGGTGCCGACGCTGACGCGCGTGGCCAGCACAGGCCCGCGCCCGGTGGGCATCGAGGTGGTGCCCAAGGCGACCGGTGCGGAAGACTTCTCGTTCTTCCAGCGCATCATCCCGGGCCTGTTCTTCTTCGTCGGCGTGACGCCGCCGGAGATTGAACCAAGCAAGGCCTACTCCAACCATTCGCCGCGCTTCATCGTCGATGAGCGCGGGCTGGAGGTGGGCGTGCGGGCGCTGGCGCACCTGGCGGTGGACTATCTTGCCGCCATCAAGGCCTGACGATCAAGGCATGAGCAGCGAGCCCCAGGCCGCGTTGCGCAGCCGGGCGGATTCGCCGCTGTCTTCCATCTCGCGCAGCACCGCCGTCAGGCGCGGCAGCAGCTCGCCGTGCCGCTGGTGCAGCATTGCGAACAGCGGCGTGACGTGGAAGGGCTGGGGCAGACGCACCAGGCCGGCCGAGGGCTCGGGCCCCAGTTCGGGCAGGCCGGCGGCAGAGGTCAGCACGGCGACGTCGATGACCTCGGCGCGCAACAGTTTCAGCAGATCGTCGCGCGTGCTGGCCTCGACCTTGCGCGGCGCGTCGGCCAGCCAGTTCTCCAGCAGCACGATGCCACGCGGGTAGCCCACGCGCAGAGCCATCAGCGCCGCCTCGTCGCGCGGGCGCGTGCCGCCCTGGCGCACGTAGCCCAGCACCTGCACGGTGGCGATGGGCACGGGCACCAGCAGCAGCTCGGGGTGCTTCAGCGCCAACTGGCGGATGCGCAGCGCCTCGCCGTCCAGCTGGCCCTGCAGGGTCATGGGCAGCGAGCGGCGCAGCGGCAGGGCGTCGAACTGCAGTTCCAGCCCCAGGCGCTCGAAGGCGCGGCGCAGGATGGCGCGGCCCATGGGCGCGAGGCCGGTCTGATCGTTGCTGTCGGTGGCAAAGCGCAGCGGCGCGGCCTGGGCCAGCCCCGGCGCGAGTAGCCCCAACAACGTCGCAGCGACTCTCCTGCGTTGCCATCCCCTCATGGCTGCCAACCTTCTGCTTTGCTCTGACGGCTCCCTTCGGCCGATATTAGCCAGCATGGCGGCGGGACAACCCGCCGCAGGCCGCGGATCAGCTCGGCGCGATGTTCAGGAAGAAGCGCGACAGCCAGCCCACCGAATGCGCATCGGCTGTGGCACCGCGGCCGCGCTGCTCGATGCGCACATTGGCCACCGACGTGGACGGCACCGCATTGCCCTGGGCAATCATGCGCGGGTCGACCTGGCCGGAAAAGCGCAGTACGTCGACGTTTCGGTTCACGCCGATCTGCTTCTCGCCGCTGATCATCAGGTGGCCGTTGGGCAGCACGCCGGTGACGACGGCCGTGATGGCGCCGGTGAACTCATTGGTGTTCTGGTTGCTGCCCTTGCCCTTGTTGTCGTTGGCCGAGCCGGCTGTGGCCGTGGCGCGGCTGAAGGCCTTGGGCGAGATGCCGGGCACGGCGCTGATCTCGGCCGACAGGCTGCCGGTCTTGCTCAGCTCGCTGGTGCTGGTCTGCGAGGCCGACACGCGCTCGGTGATGTTGACGATCAGCGTGTCGCCGACGAGGCGGGCGCGGTGGTCCTCGAACAGCGGGCGGTAGCTGGCGGCCTGGTAGATGGAGCCGTTGGTGGCGGCATAAGGCTGCACCGGCGGCAGGTTGACGACCGGCGTGTGCGCCAGCTCCACCTGGGGCTGCGGGTAGGGCGCGGCGCAGCCGGCGAGCAGAGCAGCGGTGGCGATGAGGGCGAGGGTCTTCATGGCGGACTGCCTTAGATCTGGGCGAGCTTCTGCAGCATCTGGTCGGACGTCTGCACGGCCTTGGAGTTCAGCTCGTAGGCGCGCTGGGTCTGGATCATCTGCACCAGCTCCTCGACGACGTTGACGTTGGACGTTTCCACGAAGCCCTGTTGCAGTGCGCCTATGCCGTTGTTGTTGGGCGCGCCGGTGTTGGGCGTGCCGCTGGCGGCGGTTTCGGCGAAGAGGTTCTGGCCCTTGGGGTCCAGGCCGGCCGGGTTCACGAAGGTGGCGAGCTGCAGCTGGCCAACGGTCTGCGCCGTGGCCTGGCCCGGCAGCGTGACGCTGACGGTGCCGTCGTTGCCGATGGTCAGGCTCTGCGCGTTGGCGGGAATGGTGACGCCGGGCAGCAGCGTGTAGCCGTTGTTGGTGACCATCTGGCCGTTGGCGTTGAGCTGGAACGAACCGTCCCGGGTGTATGCCGTCGTGCCGTCGGGCTGCTGGATCTGGAAGAAGCCGTCGCCCTTGATGGCCAGGTCCAGGTTGTTGCTGGTCTGCTGCAGATTGCCCTGCGTGTAGATGCGCGCCGTGGCCACCGGGCGCACGCCCAGACCCACCTGCAGGCCGGTGGGCAGCGTGGTCTGCTCGGTGCTGTTGGCGCCGGCCTGGCGCATGTTCTGGTAGATCAGGTCCTCGAACACCGCGTGCGAACGCTTGTAGCCATTGGTGGCCACGTTGGCGAGGTTGTTGGAGATGTTGTCCAGCTGGGTCTGCTGGGCTTCCATGCCGGTCTTGGCAATCCAGAGCGAGCGCATCATGGTCAGGTACTCCCTAAAAGTTTGGCGGACTGCTGACCTTGGGTCTGGGCGATCTGCATGAGCTTCATCTGCTGCTCGAATTGGCGGCCGGCGGCAATCATGGCGACCATGGTCTCGACGGCGCTGACGTTGGAGCCTTCCAGCGCGCCGTCCTGCAAGCGGGCGGCGGGGTCGGCAGGCAGGTCACCGTCGGCGGCGCGGAACAGGCCGTCGTCACCGCGTGTCAGCGGCGTCTCGGACGTGACCAGCTTGAGCCTTCCCACCGTCGTCGGCTTCTGGTTGGGCGACTTGGCACTGACGGTGCCGTCGCTGCCGATGGCGACTTCGCTGTTCTGCGGGATGTTGATCGGCCCGCCGTCGCCGAGCGCCGGCATGCCGTTGCGCATGACGAGGATGCCTTCGGCGTTCACGTCCAGCGAGCCGGCGCGCGTGTAGGCCTCGGTGCCGTCGTTGCTCTGCACGGCCAGCCAGGCCTTGCCCTGCATGGCGACGTCGAGGTTGCGGCCGGTCGGTGTGAGCGGCCCCTGCGCGTCGTTGTAGCCAATGGTGGTTTCCAGCGCGAAGGCGCGCGTGGAGGCGCCATCGCCACGCACCGGCACGGCGCGAAAGGCCTGCAGCTCGGCGCGAAAGCCGTTGGTCGTGACGTTGGCGAGGTTGTGCGAGAGCACGTCCTGCCGCTGCATGGCCGCCTTGGCGCCGGCCATCGAGAGGTAGATCATGCGGTCCATCGCGCGTCCTCAGCCGTGGTCGTGATCAGCGCAGGTTGACGATGGTCTGCAGGACCTGATCCTGCGTCTTGATCGTCTGCGCATTGGCCTGGTAGGCACGCTGGGCCGTCACCATGTTGACGAGCTCGGCGGTCAGGTCGACGTTGCTTTCCTCCAGCGCGCCGGACTGCAATGCGCCCATGTTGCCGTCGCCCGGCACGCCGACGACCGCGTCGCCCGAAGCGACGGTGCGGATCCAGACGTTGCCGCCCATGGTCTGCAGGCCTTGCGGGTTGCGGAAGTTGGCCAGCTCGACCTGGCCGGCCGGCTTGCTCTGGCCGTTGGAGTAGCGCGCCTGGATGATGCCGTTGTTGGCCACCGTGATGCCGGTCAGCTGGCCCGGGGCGTAGCCGTCCTGGGACAGGTTGGTCACGGCGAAGCTGCTGCCGTTCTCGGTGGCACCGGTCATGTCCAGCTGGATGTTGGGAATGGCCAGCGTTGTGTAGCCACGCGCGCTGGTGCCGGCCGGCACGCTCATGCTGATTGGCGCGGTCGGGATGGTCGGCGAGCCGCCGGTGGACGGGAAGGTGAGGGTGGTGAAGGGCGTCGTCGGGTTGCCGAAGGCGTCCAGCGCGATTGCCGCACCGGCGGAATCGGTGTCGAAGGGCGTGCCGTTGGCGGTGGCGTAGACGTTCCAGGTGTCGCTGCCGTCGGCGGCGGGCGCGGCCTTCTGGAAGTAGAAGGTCACGGCCACGTCCTGGCCCTTGGCGTCGTAGACGGTCATGGACGTGGCGTTGTTGTAGGTCGTGCTGTCCGACAGGTCCATGCCCGTGCCCGTGCCGCCGCCCGGCGCGGTGGCGACCAGGCGCGAATCGAGGTTGAACTCCATCTTCACTTCGGACGAGACCGCCGGCGGGATGCCGCCCGTGGGCAGCTGCAGCGGCTGGGCCGTGCCCGGCTGGATGACGCCGGCGCCGTTGGCCGGGTAGCCCATCAGCTTGAGCTGGTCGTTGTTGACGATGAAGCCGTCCTTGCTGATCTTGAACTGGCCGTTGCGGGTGTAGCGCGTCGGGTTGGCGCCGTCGCTGACCTGGAAGAAGCCGCCGCCGTTGATGGCGAGGTCCATCGGGTTCTCGGTCGTCGAGATGTTGCCCTGCGTGAACTGCTGGGCGACGGACTGCAGGCTGGTGCCGATGCCGACCTGGTTGGAGCCGGCGCCGTTCAGCGCGGCGGCATAGACGTCGGAGAACTCGGCCCGCGAGCCCTTGGAGCCGAACGTGCCCGAGTTGGCGATGTTGTTGCCGATGACGTCCAGGTTCTTGGAGGCGGCGTTGAGCCCGGAAAGGCCTTGCTGGAAGCTCATGAGGGAGTCCTTGCTGTCGTGCGGGTAAAAATTCGATTGACGGCCGAGAGGGCCATCAAGGTCAGTTGACGGCCGAGACGGACGTGTAGTCCACGGGGCCGAGGCGTTCGAGATTGAGCTTGAGGCTGCCGCCCTCGCTGTAGACGGCGTTGACCTTGTCGTAGGCGTAGGTCGTCGACGCCACGGGGGCGGTGCCATTGGTGGCGGTGATGCGGTACTTGACCTCGCTGCCCTCGGCCACCAGCGTGCCGGCGTTCCAGCTGAAGGTCTGGCGGCCCGAGCCCTGGGCGCCAAGCTGCTGGGTGTCGATGACGTTGCCGGCGGGGCCGAGGATCTCGAGCTTCACGTTCTTGGCCGCGCCGTCCAGCTCGTAGCTGCCCTCGGCCACGCCGGAGTTGACCTCGATCTTGTCGCTCGGCACGCTGACCTCGCGGCCCACCAGCGAGATCGACTGCAGCGCCTGCATCTGCCCGAGCTGGCCGCCCAGGCTCTTGATGCTGGTGTCCAGCGTGGACAGGCTCGTCACCTGCTGGATCTGCGCCATCTGGCTGGTCACCTGGGCGTTGTCCATCGGGTTGAGCGGGTCCTGGTTGTTCATCTGTGCGACGAGCAGCTTCAGGAAACGGTCCTGGGTCTCGGCGGCGTTCTTGGCCGAGACGGTCGGCGTGCCCGTCGAGCTGCCGTTGAGTGCGGTGATGTCCATCAGCTTTGGCCCAGTTGCAGCGTCTTGAGCAGCAGGTTCTTGGCCGTGCCCATGACTTCGATGTTGTTCTGATAGGAGCGCGAGGCCGAGATCATGTTGACCATCTCTTCCACCGGGTTCACGTTGGAATAGGTCACATAGCCCTCGGCGTCGGCCTGCGGATGCTTGGGGTCGTGCACGCGCCGGCCGGGCGTCTGGTCTTCGCTGATGTTGCTCACGCGCACGCCGGCGTTGCCGCCATCGTTGCCCGCGCCCAGCAGTTGGGTCTGGAAGACGACCTGGCGCGCCTTGTAGGCCTGGCCGTCGGGGCCGGCCACCGTGTCGGCGTTGGCCAGGTTGCTGGCCACCACGTTGAGGCGCTGGCTCTGCGCGCTGACCGCGCTGCCCGACACATGAAAGATCTGGAACATCGACATGGCTTACCCCTTCAACCCTGGTTGTGCGACTTCATCGCATCCAGCGTCGTGCGCACGGACCCGCTGATGAAGCGCAGCGTCGCCTCGTACTTCACCGCGTTGTCGGCAAAGCTCGCGCGTTCGCGGTCCATGTCGACGCCGTTGCCGTCCAGGCTGGTCTGGGACTGCAGCGCGTACTGCTTGCCGCTCTCGCCGCGCGCGCCGGCCAGCGGGGCCAGGTGGGCGCGCTGTGTGGTGGTCATGGCGCCGGCCGTGCCGACTTCGCCGGTGGCCTCCCTCAGCGCCTGGGCGAAATTGATGTCGCGGGCCTGGTAGCCCGGCGTGTCGGCGTTGGCGATGTTGCTGGCGAGCAGGCGCTGGCGCTCCGACCGCAGCGTCAGGGCCTGGGTCTGGAAGTTCAGCGTGTCGGTGAGTCGGTTCAACATCTGGGGCCTCTTTCGAGGAGCGAAGCGGGAATGGCTCCTTGCACAAATTGTCTGGAGCAGCGCCGAAAACATGAGCGGGATTAGCGGCAGCAAAGCAGCTCATTTCCGACCTAGAGAGCGCCACCCCCATCTCTAGAGTTGCGGCCATGCTGCGTCGAATTGCGTTCCTGTTGTGCTGGGCCCTGGCCGGGCTGCCCGCCCACGCTCAGACCGTCCTGGACCCCGCACTCATCGAGCGCGTGCGCCAGCTCGCCGAGGCCGCCGCCCGCGCCACCGCGCCGCCCGGCACCCGCGTCGCCGTCGAGATCGGCGCGCTGGACGCCCGCCTGCGCCTGGCGCCCTGCCAGCAGGTCCAGCCCTATCTGCCGCCCGGCGTGTCCGCCTGGGGCCGCAGCCGCATCGGCCTGCGCTGCACCGACGGCATCGCCCGCTGGAATGTCACGCTGCCCGTTCGCGTGGCGGTCTTCGGCCGCGTCGTCGTCGTGAACGCGCCGCTGCCGGCCGGCGTGAATCTGTCTCAAGAACAGCTGGCGATGGCCGATATCGACATCGCAGCCGAACCCGGCGCCGTCTTCACCGACCCGGTCTTGCTGATCGGGCGCACCCTCGCCCGGCCGCTTGCCGCAGCCGACGCGGTGCGCGCGCCGGCGCTGAAGTCCCGCCAGTGGTTTGCGGCTGGCGAGACGGTGCAGGTGCTTGCCGTCGGCCCCGGCTTTTCCGTCGCGTCGGAAGCCCAGGCCATGAGCGCCGGCATCGAGGGCCAGGAGGTCAGGGTGCGTTTCGAGAGTGGCCGCGTCGCCAGCGGCCGAGCCGTTGGCGAGCGAAAAGTGGAGCTGCTGCTGTGAGCAAACCACCACGAATCGGGGGAACTGCCGGGAAAAACCCGCCAATTCCCGCTCAAGTTCCTAGGCCAGGGACCGATACAAGAGGAAACTCCCCCTGCAATGCCCCAGCGGGGTTCGCCCCGCACCCTGGAGAAGCTCATGAAGATCGGTAACAGCCCCAGCCCTGAAGGCACAGCCAGCCCGCCCAAGGCCGAGCAGCGCTCCGCCGCGCGCAAGCCTGAGGTCACGACCGAAACCGCCCGCACCGCCGCCCCCGCCCCGGCGCCGAGTGCCCAGGTCGCCATTTCCAATGCCGCCAAGCTGGCCGCCAGCGGCGGTTCGGACGACGGCAGCTTCGACACCGCCAAGGTCCAGCGCATCTCCCAGGCCATCTCCGAGGGCAAGTTCACGATCAATGCCAACGCAATTGCGGACAAGCTGGTCGCGAATGCGCAAGAATTGCTGAGCGCACGCGCCAACAAACACTGATCCCATGACCGCCACGCCCACGTCCACTCCGCTGAGCCCCGAACTCGAACAGCCCCTGCTGGCCGTCGAGGCGGCGCTGAACCAGCTCGGTGACGCGCTGGCCCGCCGCGATGCGGCCGCCATCGAGCTGCACTCGGCCGAGTTGCACCAACACCTCGCCCGCGCCGTGCAGAGCTTCACCGAAGCCGCCCGCACCGGCAGCGTGCCCGCCGCGCTGCGCAACCGCCTCGTGCGTGCCGGCGGCCTGCTGGCCGCGCAGCGCGAGACGCTGGCCCGCGGCAACGCCTCGCTGGACCGCGCGCTGGACGTGCTCATCCCCAGCGAACCCACCGGCCTCTACGGCGCCGGCGGCAAGGCCGAACGCCGCAGCGTCGGCGGCGGCAGCTACACGGCCTGAACACCCCCGCTTACTGAAAAGCCACCTCGCGAGGTGGCTTTTTTGCGTCCGCTCGACTGACGAGCGGGCAAAAGAAAAGCGGCCCCTGAGGGCCGCCTGTCGTTGCGCGGAACGCGGCTTACCTGGCGGCCAGGGCGGTGGCGCGGCGTGCGACCGTAGCCGGGAAATCGCCCAGCTCGCGCGCAGCGTTCTCGCCATGGTCGGCGGCCAGCGCTGCAGTCTGCTCGACTTGCAGCTCGGTCGCCTTGACCGTCAGGATGGCCTGGCGGGGCAGCTTGGCGGTCACGGTGGCGGAGGAGGCCTTGGCGGCGGCCGGCGTCGTCACTTCGACACCCTTCTCGCCCTGGATGGCAGCCAGTTCGCCGCTGTTGCGGGCGGCCACGAGGTCGGCGATGACGGCTTCACGGCTGGTCTGGGCGGAGGCGGCACCGGCAGCGATCAGCAGGGCGGTGGCGAAGACGGTAGACAGCTTGCTCATGATGATTTCCTTCAAGTTCCTTGGGCGGAGCGTTCCGCCCGGTTTGCTTGGGCATCGCGACCGCGGTGTCCATGGGCTGAACTCTAGGCAGGACGTCTCGGTAGAAACACCAGGTGCAAAGCAATGTGTCGTTTGCAAATTACAAACAATCAATATTTGGAAACTTCGTTGTGCCGATAAACGACGCAATCACGGATGCTCCGGCAGCCTGCCGGGTGATCGCGCAGTCAGCGGCTGTCTGCGCTCAGCGAGTCGCCGCCTGGCGCACCTTGTCCAGGTAGGCGTGGCCGTCCGGCGGCAGGCCGCTGCGCTGCGAGGCCCAGATCATTTCGCCCAGAGCCTCCATGGCCACGTGATGCGCTTCGTGGCGCGAATTGCGCCGAGCGCTCAGCAGGTCGACGGCCTGGCGTATGCCCGAGGGTTGGTCGATGGCGTGCTGTTCGGTGATCGTCAGGTGCATGGACAGGTGCAGGAAGGGGTTGGTGCGGCCTTCCTCGACCGTGTAGACCTTCTCCAGCGCGCCGGCTTCGTCGGCCAGGTCCTCGTGGTACTCCGGGTGCTCGGCGATCCAGTCGGCCGCGATGGCTTCCATCGGGATCAGCGGCGCGCCATCGCGCCATTTGCGGTAGGTGGCGCAAAAGAAGCGCCGGACTTCGAGCTGGGACGGGGCAAACATGGCCGCAATTGTCGCCGTCGGGCGAAATCAGCCGGGCGGTGGGCCCATCCAGGTGACGTGCTCGTGCGTAGCTCCG
Organism: Roseateles sp. P5_E8; assembly: GCF_054177665.1. NCBI lineage: Bacteria > Pseudomonadati > Pseudomonadota > Betaproteobacteria > Burkholderiales > Sphaerotilaceae > Roseateles > Roseateles sp. P5_E8. Next base: position 49,837 of record NZ_JBGCUM010000010.1, read on the forward strand.
TCGGAGCAGGCCGCCACGCGCGTGCCGGTGGCCTGCTGCAGCCGCTCCAGCAGCGTGTCGCGGTCCAGCAGGCCGGGTTCGTAGACCGGCGTCACGTCGGTCAGAGCCCCTGAAGGCAAGGTCTCCACCGTGCTGCCATCCGCCGTGCGGTAGCCAGAGCACCATCGCAAGCCGGCCGGTACGTTGAGCAATGCGTCCAGGTGGCTGACGAGCAGGCCGTCCAGCGGCCCGCAGGCTGTGGCGGCGTGGTGCAGCAGCAGGCCGTCCGGGTGGCCTCGGCGAAAGCGGCCCTGCCAGCCATCGTCCCTGTTGTGCGGCTCGGGCAGGCGGTCCAGGTCGGCGTCCCACGTGGGCAGCGGGCCGGCGCCGTGGCGGGTCAGGTAGCTGCGCACGATGCCGTAGCGACGCAGCGGTGAGCCCAGCCCCAGATCCGCCAGCACGTCCTGCGCGGCGGCGGGCGTGACGCGGCTCCAGGTCGTGTGCGGGTGAAAGCCGTGGTCTTCGTCCAGCAGCACGCCTTGGGCGCCTTCAAGGACGACGCTGCCGGGCTGGTTCAGCCGCTGGGCGATGGCCTCGGGCGAGCGACCGGGCGCGAGTCGCCAGGCTTCATGGGCCTGGACCAGCCAGCGCTCGGCCAGACCGTCGTCGTGCAGCGCCGCCCAATCGCCCTGAGCGGGCGGGCAGGGTGGCTGCGGCCACTGGCTGCGCAGCCAGGCCTGTTGATCCCGCAGGCGAGCCAGGGCGCGCGCCGGCTGGGCCAGGTCGGCATACCGCAGGCCGAGCTCGGGCCGGTCCAGCGACAAGGCCACCGTCTCACCAAAACCCACGCCGCAGCTGCCGTGCGCCGCCGCGCCGCGTGCCCATTCGCGCAGGCGGCCGGCGGCTTGCAGGAAGGGCGTGGTGACGCGACAGCGGGCGTCTATCAGCAGCCGCGCCCAGGCGTCTTGCACGCCCAGCGCGATCAGCGCGCGCGCCTCCTGCAGCAGCGCGCCGGGGTGGACGACGACGGGCTCGGCCAGCACCGTCGCCACGCCGGGCACGAAACTGCCGGCGCCCCACTGCGAGAAGGTGTGGTGGCGCCCATCCGGCAGCACGACGTTGTGGCCTGCCTGCGCGCCGCCGTTGAAGCGCACCACCGTGTGGGCGCCGCTGGCGCGCACCCAGGCGTCGACGAACTTGCCCTTGCCGGCGTCGCCGAAGCCGAGGTCGACGAGGGCGATGAATTCACCCAAACAGCTTCTTCCACCAGCCGCTGGCCGGTGCCGCCGCTGGCCGCGCACCGGGTCGCAGCGGCAGGCCCACCGCGCCGGGCTTGAGCAGCTCGGCATAGGGCCGCAGCGAGCGCACGACGGCGCTGACGCGCTCGCGGCTCAGGCCCTGGCCGCTGAGCGCCTGGGCGGCGGCGTCGAGGTCGGCGAGGCGCCCTTCGGTGAGGCCCACCAGCGCGGCCGCCACATGGCAGGTGTCGTCGGGCGACTCCATGCAGATGACGTGATCGCCCAGCAGGTCGCGCCAGCGCGGCTCGCAGCCTTGGCGGCGCTTCAAGTCCGGGATCAGGAAGAACAGGTGGTACTGCTCGGCCGCCGCAGCGATGGCCTCCTCGATGGGAATGTCCTCGTCCAGCTTGTCGCCCAGCAGCGCGTCCACCTGGTGGCGCGACACGGCGGGGTAAGGCAGCTCGTCACCCGTCATGAACAGGTAGCCGCGCCGACGGCGCTTGACCCAGTTGTCCATGTCGGTGTGCTGGGCCAGCAGGTAGAAGGCCAGCTCGTAGCTCTCCGAGCCGGTGCCGCCGCCACCGCCTTCGAGGAAGCTCCAGGTCAGCCACTGGTCGATGAGTTCGGCGGTGGACTCGAACTGGCCGACCTGCAGCGGCGCGTTGTCCGATGTGGCGTCGCCGATGGCCATAAAGAGCACCTGCGGGTCAGGGATGGCGCAGGCGCCGAGCAGGTCCATGAACTGCGGCAGGTCGCGCTGGGCCAGGTTGCGCGGGATGTCGCCCATGGAGCCTGTCACGTCCAGCGCGAAGACGATGCCCAGCGCGTTGGGGTGGTCGGCGCTGTCACGCGACTCGCGCATGGACAGGCCGCGCGGGTTCATCAGCGGGTGGCAGCCGCTTTGCTTGAAGACCTCGTTGGCGCTCAGGTTGGCGCGGTCGGCCAGCAAGGCTGCATGTGCGGCGTGCGAGTAGTTGCCGTGTCCCATTGGGTCTCCCTGTTGATGTTGATGTCAGGCTTTGTGGGGGTCGAAAGGCACGAAGCGCGGCGGGCCGAAGTCTGCCAGCGCGGCGGCGCTGAGTTGGCGGGTCAGGCCGTCGGCGCCTTCGTCGCGACACCAGTCGCGGTCGTCGCTGGCGCGGTGCAGCAGTTGGGCCAGAGCAGGCGGGCAACGCGCGGGCAGCTCGGGTGCCGTGTCGCTCTTGCCTGCCAGCGCGGCGCGCATCGCCCAGGCCGATTGCTGCAAGTCGATGGCCGGGTCGGCGCCCTGGGCAGCGCGGCCCCAGCCGACGAGGTTGACGCCGTGGTCGGCCGGGTGGATGAGCCAGTGCTCAGGGCGCAGATCGCCGTGGCACCAGCCCTGCGCGTGCAGATAGCCCAGCAGCTCCAGCACGCGCCGCCACAGCCAGACGGCGTGGCGGGCATCGGCGATGCCGGCCGGGTTGAAGGCCAGCACGTCGGCCAGGCTGCCCCAGAAGCCGGGCCAGGCGCGCAGGGCCAGCGCGGCGTGTTCGGCCGTCGGCCCTTGCGACAGCGGCTGCGGCAGGCGCAGCGAGAAGTAGGCGCTGCCCGCCGCCGTCAGGCCCTGCAGGCGGCGCAGCGTCTCGGCCTCGCGGGCCAGCGCGTCGTTGGCATCCGGCGGCGCGAGCTTGAGCACCGCGCGCAGCCGGGCGGGGCCGTGGCGCTCGGCCAGCCAGGCCTCGCTGTGTGCACCCCGGCCCAGCGGTTCCAGCAGGCGGTAGTCGGCGCCGCGCAGCGTCAGCCACTCGCCGCTGCCGGCCGGGCGGGCGTGGGCGCGGCGCCAGGCAGCTTGGAAGTCGGCACGCTCCACCCAGCGCGTGTTGAGCGTGATGACGGCCTTGCAGTAGCTGCAGTTCACGGTGCGCCACAGCGCCTGGCGCGGCAGGCTGCCGCCGCATTGCGGGCAGATCAGGCTGCGGTGCGCCGCCGTCATCTGGCGGTGAACGAGGGACAGGTCATGCCGCCATTTTGTGGCGGCACGGCCGGGCGTCGATCAGGGCTTGCGCCAGCGCCCCCACAGCATCAGCAGGCCGCCCAGCATCAGCAGGCCCGCAGCCGGCTCGGGCACCGGTGTGGCGAAGTCGTAGCCGCTGGCGCCGACGGTGTTGAGCCCGGCGACTGATGGCACCAGCTGGTAGCCGGCCGAGTGGGCGAAATCGGTCTCGACGTAGCGGCCCAGCGTGGCGTAGTCGCTGACCGAGGCGCCGACCGCGAGCATGCCGACGACGAAGATGGTGTGGCCGACCTCGGTGTTCAGCGTGAGCTGGTAGTTGCCCGGCGCGTCGCGGCTGGCGTCCCAACTGCGGTACAGGGTCTCGCGGCTGGTCAGGTCGCCCAGCCGCACTTCGGCCACGCCGTAGGCGGACAGGTAGCCGCCGATCTCGAAGCTGGGATTGGACAGGTGGCCGTCGATTTGGAAGTTGACCGTGTAGCTGACCGGCGTGCCCACGGCCAGCCCGGCGCCGCCGACGACGATGCTGTCGTAGAACTGGCTCTGCACGCTGGCGCCGGCATAGCCGTAGTTGACGCGGTGGCCGCCCAGGTCGCAGCAGTAGGGGAAGGTGCCGGAGGCGAAGGCGCGCAGCAGGCCGACATGGCCCTCGAAGCGGCCGATGCCGTGGCCGCCGGCATAGCTGGCAATCTCGTGCATGTGCTGCATCTGCGCCAGCTTGGGGTCGTCGCGCAGGTCCAGCGTGGGCGCGAAGCGCTGCTCGCCGTCGCCTGGTGCCAGGAAGCTGGTGGCGTGCACGTTCATGTTGACGAGGAGCTGCGAGTCGATGGCGGCGGCCGGCAGGCTGGCGGCCAGGAGCAATGACAAGGCAAAGGCGCGGGCGGGCATGGGAGCTCCCTGGGTCAACGCCAACAGCGGCGCATCTCCACACACGCAATTCGGCGGAACAACCGGCCACCTCAAGTTAGGGGAGCGCAGGACAGCCCGCCCGCTGGCTCCCGCTCACTTGAGGAAGTAGTCGATGAAGACATCCGTGGCGCGCACGCCCGCCGCGTCGGCCGCTGCCGGGACCTGTTCCGTCTCATCGGAGATCACGACCCGTTGCTGTGCGCTCTTGCCCAGTGCCTTGAAGAGCGCTGGCGCAGGCATCTCCCAGCCCTTGCTGCCCTGGTTCTGCGCGGTCGCCTTGTCGAGCGCAATGAAGGCGGTGAGCTTGTCACTCGTCATCAGCGCCAGGCCGCCGACGTCGAGCGTCGCGTTGTGGCTGCAGTGGTGGCCGACCTTGTAAAAGACGGTGCGGCGCAGCAGGTCGTGCGCAGGCAGGGGGCTGCCGTTGCCGGGCAGCTTGAACGAGAGGTCGGCCCACGACAACCAACTGCCCACCTGGGCGTCGGCCACGAAGAGCAGGACTTCTTCGGTGGCGACGAACTCGAAGGCCAGCACGAGGCTAGTGTTGTTGGTGTCGTTGTCCAGGTCCAGGCCGAGCTGCCCGAAGGCGCCCAGCCAGTCCTCGTCAACGCGGCGCCATGCGGCCTGCGGGTCGTCGTAGGCGGTGGCCGCGCCGCCCATGAAGGTGTTGAAGAGCGGGTTGGCGGCGGGCTGCGACCCGGCGGTCGCGGGCAGCCGGCGCGGGATGCAGTGCTCGTCGGCGAAGGGCCGGCATTTCCGGGCGGCGTCGTCGCTGCTGTTGGCAAAGGCCGCGGCCAGGGTTTCCAGGCCAAGGTCGCCGGTGGCGCCGAGGTGGAAGATGGTGTGGTCGCGCTTCATCTGTTCGGTCACGGCGCTGGTCTTGAGCAGCAGCGGGTCCAGGGGCGGGCCGAGCACGTAGACGCGCACGCCGTCAACGCCGTCCAGCTCGAAGGGCGTGCCGCCGGGCTTCAGGAAGCGCAGGTCGCCGGCGTCCTTGCCGCGCTGCTTGAGGTAGTCCATGGCCTGGGCCACGGTGCGGTCGCCGACGGAATCGTCATCGGCGCCGAAAGCGAGCAGCTCGTTCAGGCCGGTCAGCGCCGCCGGGCACGCTGCCGGGTTGGCGCCGAGCACCTTCAGCAGCGTGTCGCGGGCCTTCTTGCGGGTTTCCTTGATCTTGCGGATGGCGGGTTCCGAGAGGTTCTCGGTCCAGGCCAGCCAGACGGCGCCGAAGTCGAAACCGTCGTTGAACACCGCACGCGCCTGGTTGAAGCCGCTGATGTGATCCTTGTGCTCATGCGTGCCCACCACCACGTCCAGCAAGGCCTTGCCATTGGCGGGCCGGCGCCTGGCCGCCGAATGAAGCACGCTGCCGCGGATGTGCTCGACGACGCGGGTCATGGAGGCCTGGTCGCGCGCCAGCGCGCCGCAGTCGATCAGCATGTTGAAGGGCGCTGCGCCCTTGCGGGTCAAGGTGAGCAGGAAGCAGTCGCCCAGGCCGTGGCGGTACATGCGCACGCGGGCGCGGTAGGTCTTGGGGCTGCGCGGAGCGACAAAGGTCGACGCGGTGGCGGCGGCGGGCGAGACCTTCCCCGCAACCTTCTTGGCGGGGGCCTTCTTTGCGGGGGCATTCTTGGCCGCGACGGGCTTGGTGGCTTTGGGCATGGTGTTTCTCCCGTCAGGCGCCGTGGCAGTGCAGGGCGGCGAAGGGCTCATCCGCGGCGCCGTAGTAGGTCGCCGCCAGGGACTGGCCGCGCAGCTGCGCTTCGCGGAAGGCGACGATGCGCGCGATCCGTTTCTCGTCGCCCAGACCCTTGCGGATGGCATACCTGACGACGCCGCCGTCCAGGTCGATCACCAGCGTGCTCCCGCAGTGGATGGGGTGCTGGCGCCCGTCCTCGCCGTCCGCCAGCTCGGTCTGCAGGATGGTGAGGAAGACCTGGTTGAGCACCTGCCCATCCTCGGTCTGGCGGCGCGCCTCGCGCAGCGAGTGGACGAAGAACTTCGGCGCTGCCCGGCGGTTCTTGCGCACGCTGGATGGCGTGCTCTCGGGCGACAGGGCCAGGCCGGTCAGGACTTCCAGCAGCCGTGCCTTGGCCATGTAGTCCCGGATGATGTCGTGAAGGCGGCGGCAGGCGGAGCGGCTTTCCTGCCAGACCTCGAAGCGGCTCCGGCAGCGGCGCAGCTTGTCCACGCTGCCCAGCAGATCGATGTTCCTCATGAAATCGGCAAAGGCCATCGTGGCCTCTTTGGCGTCCCCCGTCGGGTTCTCGTTGGGGGCTGCCCAACGCAGGCTGTCCTGCGACAGCGTGCGGATGTCCTGCGGATAGATGCCCCGGCGGCGGAACGCCTCGATGAAGGCGACGCGGTAGCCGTGCCGGTCCTCGGGCATCAGGTCGATGTCGGCGGTGATCAGCGCGCGCAGGAACTCGCCGAAGGTGAGGTCCACCGGCGGGCAATAGTCCAGCGCGCGAATGCACATGGTGAGGACGTGGCTGGCGGCCTTGCCGGCCTCCTGTGCCAGGCGGTCGACGAGGTCGGCCTGCAGCTCGCCCTGGCGCAGCACGCCGGTGCCCTCGCTGGCCAGGCGCATCAGGTCGCTGGTGCGCGAGCGGTAGATGGACAGGAAGGCGTCGAACACGGCGGCCACCAGGATGGCGCCGCGCGCATGGACCTCGGTCGCCTCGTCCAGGTCCGTGGGGTTGGGATCGTGCTTGACCCACTTCTTCAACTCGGGGCTGTAGTGGCCGATCGCATCGCGCAGGGCGCCGTGCAGGCCCTGGGCCTGGCCGAATTGCGTGGCCAACTGGCCCAGCAGGTTCTGCTCGCTGAGGTCGCCACGGGTCTTGGCGATCTGGTGGCGCAGCACCTCCGGGAATGTGAAGTGCCTGAACAGGGCCACGATGTCTGAAAAGGCCTCATGGAAGGCCAGCACATCCGGGTTCGTCGCTTCCATGAACTCGTCGTGAAAGCCGTCGAGCAGCGCATGCGCGGTCTCGTGCGCGACCACGTCATGGGACAGGCAGGTGAACACCATGCCGCCGGGAAACTGGCCTGACGAACGCTCCTCGGTGGCCGGAAAGTAGCCGAACAGCAGCGCGCCGCGGTTGCGGCTGTAGTAGGCATTGGCCATGCGCAAGGCATGCGGGTAGACGCGCAGCCGCTGGACGAAGCGTTGCGCCTCTTCGAGTGTCTCGCCCTCGGCTGGCTTGCGCTCTGCCCACAGGGCCTTGCGCCCGAGTGCCTGCTCGAAATGGTGGATTGTGGTCATCGCCGCCGCATAGACCATCTGCTGGTGGAACTGCGGGTTGCCCTCGGAAGGCGCCAGGCCGTTCTGGGCCAGGATGTGCGGGTGGTCCAGGTTGACGGGCGCGTAGAAGCAGCCGCTGGCCGGGTCCACGTCGATCACCTCCACATATTCGCCGCGGGGGCCGGCTTCCAGCGGCTCCCACGGCACGCGGTAGCGCACCTCACTGACCAGGGCCGTTTCCAGCCGCGTGGCGAGGCTGGGATCAAAGGCATAGCCGCGCAGCACCCGATGCGTAGGCTTGGCGGGTTGCGAAGCCGCGTGAATCGGCGCTGGCGCTGGCACCGGAGCAGGGGCAGAGCGAGTCGGCGTTGTCGATCTTGGCATGCGCCCTCCCAGGGGTTCCGGTCGACGCCGCGCTTCGGCGTCGGCGGCGTGTCGCACGATAGGCTCGGCGAGGGCCGCCGTCATCATCTGATCGGCGGATCAGGACGGTTTTCAGCGGGCGGAGCAGCCGGGCAGTCCGGCCTCCTCGGCCAGTGCGCGCGCCGCTGCGGCATCGCCGGCGCAGCGGCGGGCGATCAGCGCGGCCAGCGGCTGCTTCAGGAAGGCGGCGCGCAGGCCAGTGCTGCCGCGCAGCAGTTGCAGCGCCAAGGCTTCGTCCTGCGGCGCGTTGACGAGGCTGGCGCGCTGCAGCAGTTGGCGGGCGTGGTCGCTGGCGATGTAGGGCCGGGCGTGGGCGACATGGGTCAGCGCCTGGTTGACGGCGTCCAGCGCCTCGGCTCTGCGGCCGGTTGACGCCAGCAGTTCGCTCAAGGCCAGCCAGGTCGCGGCATGGCCGCTGTCGTCGGGTGCGTCGGCGGCGTAGCGGGCCAGGGCCTGGCGCAGCAGGGTGTCGCGTTCGCTGGCATCGGCGCCCTGGCGTTGGCGCAGGTCGTGGCGGGCCAGCCACCATTCGGCGCGCAGCAGGCCGCGCGCGGGCAAGGCCTTGTCCATGTCGGCCAGCAGCGCGGCGGCGGCGGGCAGGTCGGCTTCGGCCAGCAGTGGCCACACCAGGCCCATGCCGGCGTACTGGGTGCGCTCGTGGCTCAGGCCCAGGCGCGCTTTCAGCAGGGCGTAGCGGCGCTCGCTCAAGGCACGGCTGCGCCTGGCCTCGCCGAGGTAGTCGTGCAGCGTCGCGGTGATGCGCAGCAGCTCGTCGGCCGTGTCGGGGTCGGTGGGCAGCGTGGCCTCGATGCGGGCCATGCGCTCGGCCAGCAGGCGGCGCAGTGCGGCCTCGGGCTGGGCGGCGTCGGGGGCGCGGCGGTCCAGCGTCTTGAAGAGGTCCAGCAGATAGGCATTGGCGGCCTCGGCGCGGCGGGCCTCGCGGCGGGCGCTGTCGGCCTGCCATAGTGCCAACGCGAGGCCGATGAGCAGCGCCGTGGCGCCCAGCAGCGGCCAGCGCTGACGGCGCAGGAAGCAGACGAGGCGGTAGCCACGCGCCTGCGGCAGCGCGTTGACGGGGCGGTGGTCCAGCAGGCGGTGGATGTCGCTGGCCAACGCGTCGACGTCGGCGTAGCGGTCGGCGGGCTCATGGGCCTGGGCGCGGGCGATGACGGCGGCCAGCGCGCGGCTGCGCTCGGGCAGCGGCAGCAGCGCGGCCAGCACGCCACCCAGGCCGTAGACGTCGGCGGCGACGGTCAGCGCCTCGCCGCGTTGTTGCTCAGGCGCGGCCAGGCCGGGCGTGAAGGCGCGCGGGCCGGTGGCGTGCAGCAGGCGGGCGATGCCGAAGTCCAGCAGCTTCACGCGCCCGTCGGCGCCGACGAGGATGTTGCCGGGCTTGAGGTCGGCGTGCAGCACGAGGCGGGCGTGGGCGTGGCGCACGGCGTCCAGCACCTGCAGGAAGGTGATGAGGCGGGTGCGCAGCGGCTTGTGGGTGAGCGCGTCGGTGATGGGTTCACCGGCCACCCATTCCAGCGCCAGCCAGGGCTGTGCGGCCTCGGCGCCGGCGTCGTAGAGCCGCGCGATGTGTGGGTGCTCCAGGCCGATGAGCAGGGCGCGCTCTTCGCCCAGCCGCTCGCTCAGGCGCTGGCCCGGGCGCGGCAGCTTGAGCGCGACACGCCGGCCGGCCATGGGACCGTCGACCTGCTCGGCACCCCAGACCTCGGCCATGCCGCCTGCGCCGATGCGCTCGATCAGGCGGTAAGGGCCGATGTGTTGGCCGGGTGCGGCGAGGGCGGTCGCCGCTTCCAGCGCGGGCAGGTCGGCCTCGCTGTCATGGGCTCGCAACATGGCGCGCAACGGCGTTGACAGCTCCTCGGGCTGCGCGGCGAGCCAGGCCTCGCGCTCTGCGGCGCCCAGTTCCAGCGCCTCATCGAATGCAGCCGACACCCGCGGCCACAGCGCGGGTGGGATGCGTTCAGCCATTCAATTGCATCAGCAAAAAGGCACGCGCCTTGGTCCAGTGCCGGCGCACGGTGCGGTCACTCAGGCCCAGTGCCTCGGCTGTCTCGACCTCGGTGTAGCCGCCGAAGAAGCGCAGCTCCACGACGTGGGCCAGCGCCGGCTCCAGCGTCGTCAGCGCGTCCAGGGCGGCGTCCAGCGCCAGCAGGCGGTCGGCGTCGGCCTCGGGCGCAGCGGCGTCCACCATGGCGGTGTCCCAGCTCAGCGCCTGCCAATCCCCGCCGTGCCGCTGGGCCTGGCGGCGGCGCAGGTGGTCGATGACGATGTGGCGCATGGCCTTCGCTGCCAGTGCGTAGAAGTGGTGGCGGTCGGTCAACGGCGAGGCGAGGGGCTGGGCTTGGGCCAGGCGCAGGAAGCCTTCGTGCAGCAGGTCCTCGGTGGCCAGGCTTGGCGCGGCCGGCCCGCGCAGCCGGGCGCGGGCGATGCGCTTCAGCTCGGGGTAGACCAGCGGCCAGGCGGCCTGCGCGGCGGCGGCGTCGCCCCGGCGGGCGGCGTCCAGCAGCTCGGTCAGCGGCAGGCTCATCCCGGTTTGCCGTCCGCGGCGTCGTGCCGGTCCCAGCCGCCGCGCTGGGCGCGGCGTTGCGCCTCCTCGGCCTCGCGCTCGGCGGCCAGCAACTGCTCGAATTGCTGACGGCCCAGCTTGGCGGCGGCGATCAGCGCGCCCTCGTCGCCCTGCAGCGGCACCATGCGGTCCAGCACCTCGATGTTGTGGCGCCGAAAGCGCATGGCCTGGCGGCGTGCGGCGTGCGGCTCCATGCCGTTGAGCTCCAGCACGCTGCGGGCGCTCATCAGCGCGGCGTCGAAGGTCTCGCGCTCGATGTGGCGCACGCCGGCCTCGTGCAGCTGGTAGTAGTGCTGCACGTTGCGCGCGCGGGCCACGACGGTGAGCTGCGGGAAATGCTCGCGCGCCAGCTCGGCAATCTCCACGCTCTGGCCGATGTCGTCGATGGCGATGACGAGGATGCGCGCCGTCTGCGCACCGGCGGTCTTGAGCATGTCCAGCCGCGTGGCGTCGCCGTAGTGCACGGTCCACTCGAAGCGACGCAGCGTCTCGATGGCTTCGGCGTCGTGGTCCAGGACCGTGGCTTCCAGGCCGTTGGCGCGCAGCATGCGAGCGACGACCTGGCCGTAGCGGCCGCTGCCCGCAATGATGATGGGCGCGGGCGGCGGCGGTGGGGCTTCGCCGCGCTTCTTGGCGCCACGGCGGGCGATCTTGCGGGACATCAGGCGGTCGCCAGCGGTCAGCAGCAGCGGCGTCAACGCCAGCGACAGCGCGACGGACGCCACCAGCGCCGAGTTCTGCGCCGCATCGATCATGCCGTTGCCCTGGGCGAGCTGGAAGACGACGAAGCCGAACTCGCCACCCTGGGCCAGCAGGATGACGAAGGCCGGGCGCTCGACCAGCGGGATCTTCATCGCCTTGGCCATGATGGCGAGCACCAGCGTCTTGCAGACCAGCAGCGCCGCGAGCAGCGCCAGCACCAGACCCGGCTGGGCGGCGACGGCCTTCAGGTCCAGCCCCATGCCGACGGCGATGAAGAACAGGCCCAGCAGCAGGCCTTTGAAAGGCTCCAGGTCGGTCTCCAGCTCGCGGCGGTATTCGCTTTCCGCCAGCAGCACGCCTGCCAGGAAGGCGCCAAGCGCCATCGACAGGCCGACGGCCTGCATCAGCGCCGCCGTGCCCAGCACCAGCAGCAGCGCGGCGGCGGTGAAGATCTCGGGCGTCTTGCTGCGGGCGATCCAGCGCAGCGCCGGGCGCAGCAGCAGCCGGCCGCCGAAGATGATGACGACAATCGCACCGATGGCCTTGCCTGCCGCGAGCCAGGTCTTGCCATCGCCGTCGTCATGCGCGCCGCTGAGCGCCAGGATGGGCACCAGGGCCAGCACGGGGATGGCGGCGATGTCCTGCAGCAGCGCGACGGACAGGATGCTCTCGCCCGCCGTCGTGCGGCCCAGGTTGCGCTCGGCCATGACCGCCAGCGCCACGGCCGTGGACGACATCGCCAAGCCCAGGCTGACGACGACGGTCAGCCGCCATGGGTAACCCAGCGCCAGGCCCAAGGCGGCGAGCACCGCCGCGCAGCCCAGCAGCTGCACGCTGCCCCAGCCGAAGATGGGCCGGCGCATGGCCCACAGCCGCTTGGGCTCCAGCTCCAGGCCGACGAGGAAGAGCATCAGCACGACGCCCAGCTCGGCCACCTCGGGGATGGCGGTGGATTCCGGCACGAGGCCGAGCATCGCCGGGCCGATGAGCAAGCCGGCGACCAGATAGCCCAGGATGGAACCGAGCCGCAGGTAGCGGGCCAGCGGCACCGCGAGCACGGCGGCGGCGAGAAAAACGAGGGGCAGTTGGAGCCAGGCGCCGTGAGTCATTCCGCTCCCCCGCCCAGCGTCGAAAACATTGCCGGCCGCTCGTCCAGTTCAACGTCGTCCTCATCGCCCACGGGCGGCTCGGCCAGGTGCTCGCACCACTCGGGGTAATGCACCAGCCGCTTCACGAACAGCTCGGCATGGGCGTTGATCTCGGCATCCGTCGCGCGGTGCGCGGCGTGCAGGATCTGCGGCGGTAGGTAGTTCATGCCGCAGGTGCGCGCGGACTGAAGATAGGGCAGCAGGAATTCCTCGATGGCATGGTGGTTGTGGCCGCCCGGCGCATAGGCGTCGGCGCCGCCGCCTGTTGAGGTCACCAGCCAGAAGTCCTTGCCATGCAGGGCCGTGCCGCCGGGTCCGTAGGCCCAGCCCAGGTGGGCGACCTCGTCCAGCCAGAGCTTTTGCAGCGCCGGCATGCTGTACCAGTAGATGGGGTGCAGCATGACGACGAGCTTGGCTGCCTCCAGTGCGCGCTGCTCGGCATCGACATGGATGTGGAAGTCGGGGTAGAGGCGGTAGAGGTCACGCAGCTCCACGCGGCTGGCCACCGGCGAGGCGCGCAGCGCGTCTATCAGCGTGCGGGTGGCATGGGAGCGGCCCAAGTCGGGATGGGCGGCAAGAACGAGGATGTCGCGGGCGGTACTGTCAGGCATAGAGCATTAGGGTAACTTCGCGGCGCGACCCACCTTTCTACGTCAGCCCGAATGCGCATCTTCGACACCCTCGCCGACCTGCAAGCCCTGATCGGCCAACCCCTGGGCCACAGCGACTGGATCACCGTCGACCAGGCCCGCGTGAACGCCTTCGCCGAGGCCACGGAGGATCGGCAGTGGATCCACGTCGACCCCGAGCGCGCCAAGGCGGGGCCGTTTGGCGGACCGATTGCGCATGGTTTTCTGACGCTGTCGCTGATTCCGTACTTCTTCGAGACCGGCTTTGCCGTGCGCGAATCGCGCATGGTCCTGAACTACGGCCTCAACAAGGTGCGCTTCACCAGGCCGGTGCCGGTCGGCAGCCGGCTGCGCGGCGCCTTCAAGCTGCTGGCCATGGACGAAGTGGCCGGCGGCGCCGTGCAGCTGACGGTGGAGGTCGCCATCGAGGCCGAGGGCGCGACGAAACCGGTTTGCGTGGCCGAGAGCCTGGCGCGTCATTACCGGTGAAATAGCCGGATAGCATCGCGGCCGTTCCCACGACCGCTTTCGCTTGCACCATGGCCTCCAGCCTGCTCGTTCTGCTCGACGACATCGCCACCATCCTCGACGACGTGGCGACCATGACCAAGGTCGCCGCCAAGAAGACCGCCGGCGTGCTGGGCGACGACCTGGCGCTGAACGCCCAGCAGGTCACCGGCGTCAACGCCGACCGCGAGCTGCCGGTCGTCTGGGCCGTGGCCAAGGGCTCGATGCTCAACAAGGCCATCCTCGTGCCGGCGGCGCTGGCCATCTCGGCCCTGTTGCCCTGGGCCATCACGCCGCTGCTGATGATTGGCGGCGCCTACCTGTGCTTCGAGGGCTTCGAGAAGCTGGCGCACAAGTTCCTGCACAGCCCCGAAGAGGACAAGGTCCACCACGAGGAGCTGGTGAAAGCCATTGCCGACCCCAAGGTGGACATGGCCACTTTCGAGCGCGACAAGGTCAAGGGCGCGGTGCGCACCGACTTCATCCTGTCCGCCGAGATCATCGTCATTGCGCTCGGCACGGTGGCCACGGCCCCGCTGCAGACGCAGCTGGCCGTGCTGGTGGCCGTGTCCATCGCGATGACGGTGGGGGTCTACGGCTTCGTCGCCGGCATCGTCAAGATGGACGACGCCGGGCTGTGGCTGTCCAAGCGCCCGGGCGCGCTATCACAGGCCTTCGGCCGCTTCCTGCTGGCCGCCGCGCCGCAGCTGATGAAGCTGCTGACGGTGCTGGGCACGGCCGCGATGTTCCTCGTCGGCGGCGGCATCCTCGTGCACGGCATCGCGCCACTGCATCACGCCATCGCGCATCTGGCCGAGGGCAAGGCCTGGGCTGTGGCGGCGCTGCTGGAGAACGGTGCGAATGCGCTGGTGGGCGTGGTGGCCGGCGCGCTGGTGCTGGCCGGCGTGGCGGCGGTGCAGAAGCTGCGCGGGCGCTAAGCCGGGTTAAGACATCACGCCCGGGCGAGTCACGGCAGCCGCGATGCCCGCAGGCGCGACCTCGGGTTCGCAGCGCGCAAGATGACTCATTAGATCGGCGGTGCGCATTCGGCGGCCCAGCTTGTGACCGTGCACGCGCAGCGCCGAGCACATGCTGTCCAGTTCAGCTTCAGTCGGTCGCAGAGGGTGCAACGCACGCGCAAGCAGCGGTAGTACGGCTTTCTGCATGAAGCGCCGGCCAGACTGAATGCCTTGCCACACCACAAGACCAAGTCCGAGGATCCCGAAGATCAGAAACAACGAGCCTTCTTCGCCGGGCATGAGACCGTGCAGCGAGGCCGGCCCCACGATCAGCAACACCAGTGCCGCGACGATGGCCAATGCCATCTCCTTGTCGATGTGGGTCGTGGAGAAGCGCTCCTCGACCTTGCCCGACAGCACCATGAAGGGCTCGCGTATGAGCGCGCCACGCTCATCGACCGACAGCGAGTGCAGGTCGACGGCAACGCGCGACTCCAACGCGAAACGCTCGCTCAGCGCATCCTGGATGCTGGGATAGGTCTGCGCGATCAGCTCCGGCAGGGGCGTGCGCGCCTTTGCCACGCTGGCATAGGTGGAGGGGTCGGCTCGCAGCGTCGTGCCGCACTCGGTACAGGCGCGCTCGTGACCCAGCAGTTCGCCTTCGCCCGAGCTGATGTAGTAGACGTGACCCGCCGAGCCAACGCGCACGAGCTTGAAAGCTCTCGTCGTGCGGCAAATGGGGCAGAAGTCGGCAACGTGGCCGAGCTTCCTGCGGACGATCTTTTTCCCCCATACGATGAACATGGCGCTTTCCTCCCTGGCTTCGGCCTGATCTTTGGGGCGGCATGTTGCCAGTGCCAGCACTGGTCGACGCTCATTGCAAACCCGAGGCCGTTACCCCACGCGCGTCGTGTCAGCAGGCGCTAGTTGGCGCTGTAAGCCAGCCGCACGTAGATCGGCGCAAACGCCTCCGCCTGCGTGATCTCCAGCAGGCACTCCTTGGCCAGCTCCAGCAGCGCGATGAAGGTGACCACCAGCACGGCTTGGCCACGCGTCACGTCGAACAGCTGCTCGAACTCGACGAATCGCTGCCCTTGCAGGCGGCGCAGCACGATGCTCATGTGCTCGCGCACCGACAGCTGCTCGCGGCTGATCCTGTGGTGCTGATTGAGCTTGGCGCGCTTGAGGATGTCCAGCCATGCGTCACGCAGGTCGTTGCTGTTGACGTCGGGAAAGTGCGGCGTCAGTGACTGCTCGATGTGGATCTGGGCGCGCTGGAAGTCCCGGCCCAGCACCGGCAGGCGGTCCAGCCGCGCGGCGGCGAGCTTCATCTGCTCGTACTCCAGCAGGCGGCGCACCAGCTCCGCACGCGGATCCTCGACTTCCTTGCCGTCTTCGCTCTTCTTGGGCGGCAGCAGCATGCGCGACTTGATCTCGATCAGCATCGCGGCCATCAGCAGGTATTCGCTGGCCAGCTCCAGGTTGTGCACGCGGATCTGCTCGACATAGCTCAGGTACTGGCGCGTCACGTCGGCCAGCGGGATGTCGAGGATGTTGAAGTTCTGCTTGCGGATCAGGTAGAGCAGCAGGTCCAGCGGGCCCTGGAAGGCCTCCAGGAAGACCTCCAGCGCATCCGGCGGGATGTAGAGGTCCAGAGGCATCTGGAACAGCGGCTCGCCGTACAGGCGCGCCACGGCGACCGCATCCACCACCTCGGGCATGTCCGAAGCAGCGGCCACGGCTTGGCTGGCTTCGTCAGCCACGGCCATCGTCAAGGCTTACTTGTCGGACGTCTGATAGACGTAGGGCTGCTGGGCGACCTTGGCGTCATCGAAGTCGGCCTGGGCGGCGCGGTCCTGGGGCTTGTCCCACAGCAGCGCACGGCCGGCGCGTTGTTCGGCTTCCAGCGTGGGGCGCTGGGCCTTCAGCTGCTCGATGAAAGACGTGACTTCGGATTTGTAGGGCTTCCAGAACAGCGGCATGGGGGTCTCTCAATCGGATCGCGGCATTTTAGTCGCCGAGCCTGGCGCGCAGCCGGTCCAGGTCGTCAAGCGCCGGCACGGCGCCGAGCAGCGTCAGAAAGATGGCCAGCGGCAGCGTGGCGGCGTAGCCCACCGCCTGAAAAGCCAACGCCCCGACGAAACCACCAGTCGCAAAGGCGAGCAGCAGGCCGCCGAGCAGGCGCAGCTTGGTGGCGCTGACGTTGGCGCCCGACAGCGCGCGGCCGAGTTCGATACCCAGGTCGGTGACGATGCCGGTGACATGGGTGGTGCGGATCTCGGCGCGCGAGATCTTGGTGATCAGCGCGTTCTGCAGGCCCATCGTGAAGCACAGCACCGCGACCGCCGCGGGGATGAAGACCGCTTGCACGCCGGTCAGCCAGGCGCCCATCAGGCCGAACAGCACAAGGCAGGCGGCTTCCAGCAGCAGCGGCAGCGCGAAGACGCTGTGCGCCTGGCGCTGGCGGCCGAAGTTGACGAGCAGCGAGGTGCTGGCCGCGCCGGCGGTGAAGCACAGCAAGGCGCCAATGGCGGTGACCAGGGCCTGCGTCGTGCCCAGGGCCAGGCCATCGGCGGCGGCGGAGACCATGCCCGTCATGTGCGAGGTGTACTGCTGCACGGCCAGGAAGCCACCGGCGTTGATGGCACCGGCGACAAAGGCCAGCATCCAGCCCAGGTGGGCGTTGCCTTGCGGCGTGCGTTGCTCGGCCAGTAGTAGGCGGGCGTAGTCGGTGGGCATGGCGGGCGGCTCGGCGATGAACTGCGACGCCCCGATTCTGAGGGCGCCGCCCGGCCGGGCCACCACTCGTGCGACGTTCAGCGAACGCGCATGCCTGGTTGAGCGCCGGGGTAGGGCTCCAGCACGAAGATGCCGGGCGTGGACTTCTCATCGGCATGGCTTGCGGCCAGCACCATGCCCTCGCTGATGCCGAACTTCATCTTGCGCGGCGCGAGGTTGGCGACCAGCACGGTTAGCTTGCCTTCCAGGTCTTCGGGCTTGTAGGCGGACTTGATGCCGCTGAAGACATTGCGCATGCGTCCCTCGCCGGCATCCAGCGTCAGGCGCAGCAGCTTGTCCGAGCCTTCGACGTGCTCGGCCTTGACGATCCTGGCGATGCGCAGGTCGACCTTGGCGAAGTCGTCGATCTTGATCTCGGCGGCAATGTCCTCGCCGCCGGGCGGGCCGACGGCGATGTCGGACGCTTCGAGCGGCAGGGCAGCCGCGTGACCGCCCGCAGGGGCGGCCGGCGCGTCGAACAACTGCTCGACCTTGGCCAGGTCGACGCGCTGCATCAGGTGCTGGTAGGCGCCGATCTGGTGGGCGCCGAGCGCGCGGGCGCTGTCGCTCCACTGGAGGGGCTCGACCTTCAGGAAGGCCTCGACCTGTTGGCTGAGTGCCGGCAGCACGGGCTTGAGGTAGAGGGTCAGCAGGCGGAAGGCCTCGATGCAGACGCTGCAGACGTCATGCAGTGCGGCGTCCGCGCCCTCCTTCTTGGCCAGCTCCCAGGGCTTGTTCAGGTCGACGAACTCGTTGACCTTGTCGGCCAGCGCCATGATCTCGCGCAGCGCCTTGCCGAACTCGCGGGTCTCGTAGAGCTCGGCGATGGCGCCGCTCTGGGCCATGAGGGCGTGCAGCAGTGCCGTGCCTTCAGCGCCAGCGCCTGTGCTCAGCCTGCCGTCAAACCGCTTGGTCAGGAAGCCCGCCGCGCGCGACGCGATATTGATGAACTTGCCGACCAGGTCGCTGTTGACGCGGGCCGCGAAGTCCTCGGGGTTGAAGTCGATGTCCTCGACCTTGGCATTGAGCTTGGCGGCGATGTAGTAGCGCAGCCATTCGGCGTTCAGGCCCAGACTCAGGTACTTCAGCGGGTCCAGGCCGGTGCCGCGGCTCTTGCTCATCTTCTCGCCGCCGTTGACGGTCATGAAGCCGTGCACGTAGACATGATTCGGTGTCTTGCGGCCGCTGAAATGCAGCATGGCCGGCCAGAACAGCGTGTGGAAGTAGGTGATGTCCTTGCCGATGAAGTGGATCTGCTCCACGGTGTCATCGGCCATGAACGAATCAAAGTCCTTGCCCAGCTTGCCGAAGTAGTTCTTTAGCGACGCCAAGTAGCCGACGGGTGCGTCCAGCCAGACGTAGAAGTACTTGCCCGGCGCGTCCGGGATCTCGATGCCGAAGTAGGGCGCGTCGCGGCTGATGTCCCAGTCGCTGAGGCGGTTCATGCCTTCCTCGTCGGGCTCGAACCACTCGCGGATCTTGTTCAGCACCTCAGACTGCAGGCGGCCGGGCTCCTGGGTCCACTGGGTCAGGAACTCGACGCAGCGCGGGTCGCTCAACTTGAAGAAGTAGTGCTCGCTGGTCTTCATCACCGGCGTGGCGCCGGACAGCGTGGAGTAGGGATTCTTCAGCTCGGTGGGGGCGTAGACGGCGCTGCAAACCTCGCAGGAGTCGCCGTACTGGTCCTTGGCGCCGCACTTGGGGCACTCGCCCTTGATGAAGCGGTCCGGCAGAAACATCGACTTCTCAGGGTCGAAGAACTGCTCGATGGTCTTGGTCGTGATCAGCTCGTTGCGGCGCAGCGCGAGGTAGATGGCCTTGGACAGCTCGTGGTTCTCAGGCCCGTCGGTCGAGTGCCAGTTGTCGAAGCTGATGTGGAAGCCGTCGAGGTATTGCTGGCGGCCGGCGGCGATGCCAGCGACGAAGTCCTGCGGTGTCTTCCCGGCCTTCTCGGCCGCAATCATGATCGGCGCGCCGTGGGCGTCGTCCGCGCAGACGAAGTGCACCTGCGAGCCTGCCATGCGCTGGTAGCGGACCCAGATATCGGCCTGGGTGTACTCCATGATGTGGCCGATGTGGAAACCGGCGTTCGCATAGGGCAGGGCGGTGGTGACAAAGAGCTGGCGGGGCATGGGCGCGGGGGCAACAGGGACAGAACGGGACAACCGGCGATTTTAGGTTTGCGGTGCGGCGGGGTCGGTGGGGGCAGGCGCGGCGTCGGCGTCGGGCTGCGGTTCATCGGGCGAGCTGCCGTCCTCGGGCTTGCCGCTCAGCTTGCGCTGGCGCTTGTCTTCGGCCTTGCGCTTCTTGGCCAGCTCGCGCTGGCGTTTCTCATAGCTGTAGTTGGGTGAGGCCAAGTGCGTTTCTCCTGGGGGCGCCCGCACGCGCGGGCAGCAGCCAATGTAACCCGCTGACCTGGGCGGCACCGAACCTCACTTGGCAACGAAAGCTACGAGCCGCCTCAAGGAAGCCGCCTAAGTCACTGATTCGTAACACTTCCAAAAGCTATCCACCGATGCTGTGGAAAACTTTGTGGAGAACTCGCCTCCATCGCCTCCAAGCCCTTGTGTGATGCGGCTCCGCTTAGGTTGCCGTATTTTTGAGCAGCGCCGGGCGCTTATATGAATCAATGACTTAGCGATGCTCCCCGCATGGCCGGCAGGCTAGGGGGACTCAGGGTCCAAAAGACTTGACGCGTGCCGGAAGTGGGGATAAGTCAAGCTCCGGTCGACCGATGTCACGGTTCTGGATGACAGCTGGATGACGTTTGTCCCCGGGATCTGTGGACAAGTCTGTGGGCCGACTGACGACATCGCTGCTAAGTGCTTGATCGGCCGGCAATGATGTCTCTGTGCTCGAATATGAGGCGATGCCATTCGGGGCAGTCCCCAACAGGCCGTTTGAAAGCCCACGGCTAAACTCGCGCCCTTTTGAAGGGCTGGCTGGGGCAGATGGCGGACAACACGAGGGAGAACGGCGGGCGCAAGGCCACTTCGCGCACCGGTGCGTTCGAATTGAAGTCGCGCCGCTTCAGCCTGCTGGGCCTGGTGCTGCACAGCGCCGACATGGCTGAGATCGCTGCGGACTGGGCCGAGCGCGCCGGTGCCGGCGGCTTCGAGCACGAGCCTGTCGTCATCGACCTGAGCGCGGTGCCGCGCGCACCGGCCGCCGCCGCTGCGGAAGGCCAGGCGGCGTTGGCGCTGGACGGCCCGGCTCCCGTGGACCTGAGAGCGATCGTCGAACTGCTGCGCGCCAGCCAGCTGCAGCCCGTCGCCGTGGCCGGCGCTACGCCCGAGGAACTGGTGCTGGCGCATGAACTGGGCCTGGCGGATGCGGCTGACGAACCTGCCGCAGAACGTGCCGTGCCGGTTGCCGTCGAGACCGTGCGCGAAGTGGTCCGCGAGATCACCGTCGAGAAGATTGTCGAGAAGCCCGCCGCGCCCGTGCCGACGATGATCATCGACAAGCCGCTGCGCTCCGGCCAGCGCATCTACGCCAAGGGCGGCGACCTGGTCGTGCTGGCCCTGGTGAACCACGGTGCCGAGGTCATTGCCGACGGCAGCGTGCATGTCTACGCGCCGCTGCGCGGCAAGGCCATCGCCGGTGCGCGCGGCGACACGACAGCGCGCATCTATGCGCACAGCCTGGAGGCGGAGCTGCTGTCGATCGCCGGCATCTACCGCACCGCCGAGAACCCGCTGCCGGCCGACGTGGCGGGCAAGCCGGCCCAGGTCTTGCTGGATGGCGAGAAGCTGCTGATGCAGCCTCTTTCGCTGTAAGGCTCTCTGAACCTCGATTGAACTGAACACAACAGGAAAGCTCAGATGACCAAGATCGTCGTCGTCACCTCCGGCAAAGGCGGGGTCGGCAAGACCACCACCAGCGCGAGCTTCGCCACCGGCCTCGCGATGCGCGGCCTCAAGACCTGCGTCATCGACTTCGACGTCGGCTTGCGCAACCTCGACCTGATCATGGGTGTCGAGCGCCGTGTCGTCTATGACCTGATCAACGTCGTCAACGACGAGATCAAGCTCACGCAGGCGCTCATCAAGGACAAGCAGCTGGACAAGCTCTACATCCTGGCCGCGTCCCAGACGCGCGACAAGGATGCGCTGAAGCAGGAAGGCGTGGAGCGCGTGCTCAACGAGCTGAAGGCGATGGAGTTCGACTACATCGTCTGCGACTCGCCGGCCGGCATCGAGACGGGTGCGCTGATGGCCATGCACTACGCCGACGAGGCGCTGGTGGTGACCAACCCCGAGGTCTCCTCGGTGCGCGATTCGGACCGCATCCTCGGCATGCTGAGCAGCAAGACCAAGCGCGCCATCGAAGGCGGCGAGCCGGTCAAGGAGCACCTGCTCATCACGCGCTACAACCCCAACCGGGTCGAGGGCGGCCAGATGCTGAGCCTGGACGACATCCACGACATCTTGCGCACGCCGCTGATCGGCGTCATCCCCGAGAGCGAGAGCGTGCTGCAGGCGTCCAACCAGGGCACGCCGGCCATCCACCTCGCCGAGACCGACGTGGCCGAGGCCTACAAGGACGTCGTCGCGCGCTTCCTGGGCGAAGACAAGCCGATGCGCTTCACCGAGGCCGTGAAGCCGAGCTGGTTCAAGCGCGTCTTCGGCGGCAAGTGAAGGAGGCCGCACCATGGGATTCCTGAACTTTTTCCTCGGCGAGAAGAAGAGCTCGGCCAGCGTCGCCAAGGAGCGGCTGCAGCTCATCCTGGCGCACGAGCGCAATGGCCGCAGCTCCAGCCCCGACTATCTGCCCCAGCTGCAGCGCGAGCTGGTGGCCGTCATCAGCAAGTACGTGTCCATCAACCCCGACGACATCAAGGTGCACATGGAGCGCCAGGGCGACTTCGACGTGCTCGAAGTGAAGATCGAGTTGCCCGAGACCGCGCCCGGCCGCTAACGGGCCGGTCGCTCGGCGCGGGCCTGCTCGCGCCGCATGAAGAGGTAGAGGCTCTCCACCTTGGCGCGCGCCCATGGCGTCTTGCGCAGGAACTTCAGGCTGGATGCCACGCTGGGATCGATGCGAAAGCACTTGATCTCTATGCGCTGGCCCAGCTCGGCCCAGCCGAAATGCTCGACCAGCGCGGTCACGATGGCCTCCAGCGTGAGGCCGTGCAGTGGGTCTTTGGACAGGTTGGTTGGCATGGGCTGCACTGTGCAATCGGTGGTTTCAGTATTCGGGCCGAGCGCCGGGCCGCTCCCAAGCCGGCCCGCCTGGCGATGTGCGAGCGGGGCCTCCCCCGCGAGCATCGCCGTCCCCTTGGGGGACCGGCTGGGTTCGCCCGCGTGCAGCGAGGCGAGACCGGACGAGGGGCTCGTCTACTCATGCGTGAACTGGTCTGAGTTCTTGCCCTTGAACTGGGCGTAGTAGCGCTTGATCTCGGCCATGTCGGCTTCGATGTCACCGGTGGGTCTGAACAGCGGCCCCAGGCCAACGAGTTTGCGTGGGTAGTCCATGTGGGCCATGACGATGGGCAGCTCGGCGGTCACGGCAATCCAGTAGAAGCCGGTCTTCCAGTAGATGGTCTTGCTGCGCGTGCCCTCGGGCGGCACGATGAGCTGCACCGGGCCGTCGGCGGCCTTCAAGGCCTCGGCCGACGCGGCCACCAGGTTGCTGGACTTGCTGCGGTCCACCGGGATGCCGCCCAGCCAGCGCATCAGGCCGCCGAACGGGAAGCGGAAGATCGACGACTTGCCTATCCAGTAGGGCGTCAGGCGCAGCGCGAACGAGGCGAACAGCGTGTAAGGCAGGTCCCAGTTGCTGGTGTGCGGCGCGGCGATGAGGACGCTCTTGCGCGCCTCGGACGGCAACTCACCCTGCACCGTCCAGCCGGCGAGCTTCAGCCAGGCGATGGACAGGCCCCGCAGCAAGGTGCTGACCCCCGGGGTCGTGAAGATGGTGCGGTGCATGCACCGAATTATCCCGGCCTCCTGCGGCTCATGCCCTGAATCGCGCAGCCTGTCACAGCCGCGTTTGTCACGGCGCAAGACTGCGGCGATGCTGCGCGCTCCCGCAACCCCAGCCACCCCGCCATGCGCAACCCACAGATCTCCGTCGCCGTCCTGCTGTCGCTGCTGCTCGGCGCGGCCCAGGCCGCCACGCCGGCCACGCCCGCCGCGATGGCGGCCTATGCCGATCAGTTGCTCGACGCGCAGAAGATCGCCCGCGACGGCCCGGGCATCACGGTGCTCGTCGCGCGTGGCGACCAGCTGCTCTACAAGGGCGCGCGGGGCGCGGCCAGCATCGAGCTGGGCGTTCCCATGCAGCCCGACCACCTGCTGCGCATCGGCTCCGTCACCAAGCAGTTCGCCGCTGCCACGCTGCTCAGGCAGATCGACGAGGGCAAGGCGAAGTTCGATGACCCGCTGTCCAAGTTTCTGCCCGACTATCCCAACGGCGCCAACATCACGCTGCTGCAACTGCTCAACCACACCTCGGGCGTGAAGAGCTACACCGGCATCGCCGGCTATATGGTCAACCCCATCCGGCGTGACCTGACAACGGCCGAGCTGATCAAGGAGTTCAAGGACCTGCCGGCGGACTTTGCGCCGGGCGAGAAGTGGGCCTACAACAACTCCGGCTATGTGCTGCTCGGCGCCGTCGTCGAGGCCATCTCGGGCAAGAGCTGGCACCAGACGCTGGACGAAGCGTTGCTCAAGCCCGCGCAGATCACCAGCGTGCACTTCGAGGCTGGCGACCAGCTCTTCAAGGGCATGGCGCGGGGCTACACGCTGAACGGCCAGGGGCAGGTCGCGCCGGCTGGCCTGCTCAGCATGACGCAGCCGCACGCGGCCGGCGCGCTGATCGGCAACGCCGAGGGCCTGTGGCGCTGGAACCAGGCCCTGCACGGCGGCAAGCTCATCAGCAAGGCCAGCTACGAGCGCATGACCACGCCCGAAGGCCCGGCCAAGCCGCGCAACTACGGCTTCGGCATCGGCACCGGGAGCTTGCGCGACCAGGCGCTGCTGTCGCATGGCGGCGGCATCCACGGCTTCACGTCGCTGCTGAGCTATCTGCCGAAAAGCCAGACCACCGTCGTCATCCTGCGCAACAGCGACAGCCCCGGTTTCAACATGGACCTCGTGTCGCGCAAGCTGGCGGCCTTCGCCATCGGCGAGCCCTTTGCAGATAGCAAGCCCGTGGCCGTGCCGGCCGAGCAGCTCAAGGCGGCCGAGGGCGTCTATGCCCGCGAGGACAAGCAGACGCGCACGCTGCGCGTGAAGGACGGCGTGCTGCAGAGCCAGCGCAGCGGCAGCGGCATTGCCACGCTGGTGCCGCTGGGCCAGGACCGCTTCGCCTTCGCGGATTCCGTCAACGAGCTGCACCTGGAACGCGACGGCAGCGGCAAGGTCGTCGCGCTGCGTGTCTTCAACAACGGCGAGAAGGCCGGCGAGCGCTGGACGCTCAGCGGCGAGCTGCCGCCCGAGCGCGCCTTCCTCACGCTGAGCGCGGCGCAGATGGAGGCCCTGGTGGGCGAATACAGCGCGCCGCAGTTCTCCATCAAGGTCTTCATCGACGACAAGGGCCGGCTGCTGGGTCAGGCCCCGGGCCAGCCGAGCTTCGAGTTGATGGCCAGCACGCCGCGCCAGATGCACATACCGCAAGTGGGCGCCCAGCTCGACTTCAGCGCGGGAGAGGGCAAGGCCACCTCGGTCACGCTGACGCAGGGCGGGCAGACGCTGTTGATGCCGCGCAAGCCTTGAGGTTCAGTCCCGCCGCAGCGTCACATCGCTGCGCGGCTCGGCCACGCAGGGCAGGATCAGTCCCTCGGCCTTCTCCTCGGCGGAGAGACCGGGCCAGGGGATACGGTGCTCGATGCGGCCGTCCACAAGACGGCTGATGCAGGTGCGGCAAGTGCCGTTGCGGCAGGACCAGGGGAGGGCAAGGCCGGCGGCCAGCGCAGCCAGCAGCAGGGGTTGGTCCGGCGCACAGTCGAAAATGGCGCCCTGCGGCTCCAGCCGCACCTTGAATATCTCCGATGACATCGCCCCATCTTGCCAGCCCTGCCGCCCGCTACCTTGCTGGCTACCCGCCCGAACTGATCGCCCAGGCCGAGACGCTGCGCAGCGAAGGCCGCCTGGCCGCCCACCTCGCGCGCCGCTTGCCGGAGCGCCACGAAGTGCGCAGTGACTCTGCCTTGTTTGCCTACGTGCAGGACATGAAGGCCCGCCACCTGCGCAACGCCGAGCCGCTGAACTTTGTCGGCTACGACGCCAAGCTGCGCGTGCTGCAGCACGCCCTGGGCACGCACACCCGCCGCACCCAGGTGCAGGGCAGCAAGTTGAAGATGCGCCGCGAGATCCGCGTGGCCACGCTGTTCAAGGACGCCCCGGCCGCGCTGCTGCGCATGATCGTCGTGCACGAGCTGGCCCACCTGCGTGAGCTGGAGCACAACAAGCCCTTCTACAAGCTCTGCCAGCACATGGAGCCGGACTACTTCCAGCTGGAGTTCGATCTGCGCCTATACCTGATGCAGCAAGAGGAATCGAAATGATCCTCCTGGCTCCCATGGAGGGCCTGCTCGACCACATCCTGCGCGACGTGCTGACCCGCGTCGGCGGCGTGGACCGCTGTGTCAGCGAGTTCATCCGCGTGACCGACCAGCTCCTGCCTAACCGCGTTTTCACGCGCATCGTGCCTGAGCTGCTGAACGGTGGCCGCACGGCCGCGGGCGTGCCGGTTCATCCGCAGCTGCTGGGCTCGGACGTGACCTGCCTGGCCGAAAACGCCGCTCGCCTGGCCGAGCTCAAGCCCGAGGGCATAGACCTCAACTTCGGCTGCCCCGCCAAGTGCGTGAACCGTCACCGTGGCGGCGCGGTGCTGCTGGACGAACCCGAGCTCATCCACGAGATCGTCGCCGCCGTGCGCCGCGCGGTGCCGGCCGACGTGATGGTGTCCGCCAAGATGCGCCTGGGCTTCATGGACGACAGCAGGACGCTGGACGTCGCCCACGCCATCCATGCGGCCGGCGCGCAGGAGATCGTCGTCCACGCCCGCACCAAGGCCGATGGCTACAAGCCGCCGGCCTACTGGGAGCGCATCGCCGCCGTGCGTGAGGCCGTGCCCATCACCGTCATCGCCAACGGCGAGATCTGGACCGTGGAGCACGCCGAGCTGGCGCGCGAGCGCAGCGGCTGCGAGCACCTGATGCTGGGCCGCGGCATGGTGGCCGACCCCGGGCTGGCGCTGCGTATCGCCGGCCAGCGCGACACGCAAGCGCCGTGGGCCGAGCTGCTGCCGCTGATGCGGGTCTTCTTCGACCAGGTCCGCGGCCACGTCGCCGCCAAGCACCAGGGCGGCCGGCTCAAGCAATGGCTGTTCTACCTGAAGCGCGCCTACCCCGAGGCCGAGGCGGCCTACGCCGAGCTGCGCACCGTGAACGATGCCGACGAGCTCGCCCGACGGCTCTGCCATTGAAAGAGAACCTCGCCATGGTTTCCCTCTCCAAAATCCTTGCGCTGGCGCTCGGTGGCTCACTGGGCACGACCGCGTTCTGCCAGACGATCCACCCCAGCATCCCCGACGCCGAGCTGCCGGCGATCGTCGCCAAGCTGGATCAGCAGCATTTCGACGCCTTCAACCACTGCGACACGGCCACGCTGCTTGCGCTGTACGCACCGGACGTGGAGTTCTTCCACGACCTGACCGGCCGCATCCTGAACCGCGAGCAGTTCATCCAGGCTGTGCAGAAGAACATCTGCGGCAAGGTGCAGCGCCGCTTGGTCGAAGGCGCGATGGAGGTCTACCCGATGGCCAAGATCGGTGCCATCCAGCTGGGCCGGCACTGCTTCCTCGAAGCCGGCAAGACGGACTGCATCCAGCAAGCCCGTTACTACATCCTGTGGCGCTTTGACGGCAGCACCTGGCAGATCGCCAAGGTGTTCAGTTACGACCACCGGCCCATGACTGCCCCCTGAGCTTCAGGCGGCCGGCCGACGCCGCCCTTGCGGACAGGCCGGCGCCTACAGCCTCAAGATCAGCCCGGCTGCTTCGTGATCCGCAGATAAGGCTTGGGCGCCTTCCAGCCCGCCGGGAACAGCGTCTTGGCGTCTTCATCCGACACCGAGCCGGCAATGATCACGTCCTCGCCCTGCTTCCAGTTCGCCGGCGTGGCGACCTTGTGCTTGGCGGTCAGCTGCAGGCTGTCCAGCACGCGCACGATCTCTTCGAAGTTGCGGCCCGTCGTCATCGGATAGGTCAGGATCAGCTTGATGCGCTTGTCCGGGCCGACGATGAAGACCGAGCGCACGGTGGCGTTGGTCGCGGCCGTGCGGCCTTCGGACGTGCCTTCCACTTCGGCCGGCAGCATGTTGTAGAGCTTGGCGACGTTCAGGTCGCTGTCGCCGATCAGCGGGTACTTGGGCAGGTGGCCTTGCGTCTCCTCGATGTCGGCGGCCCAGCGGTGGTGGTTGTCCACGGGGTCGACCGACAGGCCGATGAGCTTGGCGTTGCGCTTGGTGAACTCGGGCTCGATCTTGGCCAGGTAGCCCAGCTCGGTCGTGCACACCGGCGTGAAGTCCTTGGGGTGCGAGAACAGCACGACCCACTTATCGCCAATGAAGTCGTGGAACTTGATCTCGCCCTGGGTGGTCTGGGCGGTGAAGTCGGGGGCGATGTCGTTGATGCGCAGGGACATGGTGGTTCTCCAACGGAAGGGGGCGGGGCGTGAATGATAGGAAGGAAGCAAGTGCCTGTTCCGCATGTGCTTGTTCGAAAGCCGTCTATGGCCGCGGACGCGGCTAGCATGCCGCCGATGAAGATCCTCATGACCCTGCTGACCAGCGCCTGCGTCACAAGCGCCGCCCTGGCCCAGCCCCCCAATCCCAATCTCCTCACCCTCGAACGCCTCACCGCCGACCCGCCGCTGGCCGGCCGCCTGCCACGCCAGGCGGAGGTCTCGCCCGGCGGGCAGTGGGTCAGCTTCCTGCGGCCTTCGCAGGCCGACAGCGAGGTGCTGGAGCTGTGGGCCCAGCCCAGCTCGGGTGGTGAGCCGCGCAAGCTGGTCGCCGCAGCCGACCTGCTTGGCGGCGCCGAACAGAAGCTCAGCGAGGCCGAGAAGATGGCGCTGGAGCGGCAGCGCATCAGCCAGCGCGGCATTACCGGCTACCAGTGGTGCGGCAGCGACGACGGCGCGCTGCTGTTCCCGCTGTCGGGCGACCTCTACCTGGTGCGACTGACGGCCGCCGGCCCGCAGGCGCAGAAGCTGGCGCTGGAGCCCGGCGCGCCCAAGCTGGAGCCGCGCTGCGCACCGGACGGAAAGAGCCTGGCCTATGTGCAGGGCGGCAACCTCTTCATGCTGCCGCTGGCGGCAGGCGCCGTGCCGCGCCAGCTCACCCAGGACGGCAGCGACACGCTGACCTGGGGCCAGGCCGAGTTCATCGCCGCCGAGGAACTGGCGCGCCAGCGCGGCTACTGGTGGAGCAAGGACGGCAAGTCCCTGCTGGCCCTGCGCGTGGACGAGGCCGGTGTGGCGCTCAAGACGCGGGCGCAGATCTTTGCCGACCGCACCGAGCTGACCCAGCAGCGCTACCCCGCGGCCGGCGAGGCCAACGCCAAAGTCACGGCCTTCGCCATCGACGTGGCCAACGGCCAGCGCCGCGAGCTGGCCTTGCCCAAGACGGCGGAGTACATCGCCCGTGCCGGCTGGTTTGCCGACGGCACGCCCTGGCTGCAATGGTTCACACGCGACCAGACGCGGCTGACGCTGACCGAATTCAAGGGTGCGCCGCGCGACATCACCGTCGAGACCGACACCGCCTGGGTCGAGGCCCACGACGACCTCATCGAGACGCCGCGCGGCCTGCTCTGGTCCAGCGAGGCTTCGGGCCGCCGCCAGCTGCTGCTCATCGACCGCACCAGCGGCGCGCGCACGCCGCTGACGCAGGCCGCCGAGCCGGCCGCGCACGCCATCTGCGCCAACGCGCAACACCTCGTCTTCGCGGCTTATGGCGACCGCGGCAAGGGCCAGGAGATCTACGTGATGCCGCTGGCCGGCGGCAAGGCCCAGCCCCTGGCCGGCGCCGGCAACCGCCAGTGGCGCGACGCCAAGGCCGACGCCGGCTGCGGCCGCCTGCTCGTCACCCGCTCGGCCTGGGGCGCGCCGCCGCGGCTGGAGCTGCGCAACCCGGGCCAGGACACCGTCATCGCGCTGGCCGGCGACGCGCCCGACCCGGCGCTGCGCCAGTTCAGCAACACGCCGCTGGCACTGGACCTGAGCGCCGCCGACGGCCGCACGCCGCTGAACGCCTTCTTCTTCGCCGCCCAGGACGGCCGCCCGGGCAAGCACCCCGTCATCGTCATGGCCTACGGCGGCCCCGGCGCCGCGACGGTGCACTGGGGTTGGGGCAAGGACATGCCGCTGATCGCCTACTGGCAGCAGCGCGGCTACGGTGTGCTGATGCTGGACACGCGCGGCATGCAGCACCGCGACCGCGAGTTCACGCGCGCTCACCGGCAGGCCTTCGGCAAGGTGGAAGTGGCCGACCTCTTTGCCGCCGTGCGCGAGCTGCCCAGCCGCGTGCCCTGCGTGGACGCCGCGCGCATCGGCTTCTTCGGCTGGAGCTACGGCGGCTACCTGGGCGCCCGCGCCGTGTTGGATGCCGACACGCCGTTTGCCGCCGCGGTGGCCGTGGCGCCGGTGACCGACTGGACGCTCTACGACACCGCCTACACGGAGCGCTATCTCGGCCAGCCCGAGGCCGGCAAGGCGGCGACCTACGCCAGCGCCAACCTGTCGTCGCGCGCCGCGCTGCTGGCCAGACCGCTGCTGCTGGTGCACGGCACCGCCGACGACAACGTGCTGTTCGAGCACACGCTGCGCCTCGTCGAGGCGCTGCAGACCGCCGGCAAGACCTTCGACCTGCAGATCTACCCCGGCAAGGCCCATGGCATCGCCGGCCGCGCGGCGCGGCTGCACCTGTACCGCACGATGGATGCCTTCTTCGAGCGCCACCTGACCCCCGGCCGTTGAGCCGAGCCATGCCCAGCCGCCGCCAGCTGCTGACTGCCACGCTCGCACCGCTGGCCGGGCCCGTGCTGGCCGCGCCCGAGATGGTGGTCACGCTGCGTGCACCCGATGGCGGTGGCGACCCGCGCAAAGAGCTCATAGGCGCCATCGCCCGGCTGGCCCTGGAACGCACGCGCGACAGCCACGGCGCCTACCTGCTGGCGCTTTCGGCGCGCATGAACAATCGTCGCGCCCTGCTGACTGCGGCGCGCAATGAAGTCGCCAATCTGCTGCTGCCCGCGTCGCCCGATGTGGGCCGCGCGGCCGGGCTGGCGGCGGTGCCCTTCCCCATCCACCTGGGCCTGCATGGCTACCGGGTCTGCTTCGTCAATGCGGCCCGGCAGGAGGCATTGCGCGCCGTGCGCAGCCTGGCCGACCTCAAGCCCTTCGTGCATGTGCAGGGCAAGGACTGGTCCGACGTGACCGTGCTGCGGGCCAACGGCTTGCGGGTCGAAGAAATAGTCAGCTACCCGGCCATGTTCCAGATGGTGTCGCTGGGGCGCGCGGACCTGTTCTGCCGCAGCATCCTAGAAGCCGGCCCCGAACTGGCCCAGAACGCCGGCCTGCCGGGCCTGGTGCTGGACGACAGCCTGCTGCTGGCCTACGACATGCCGGGCTACTTCCACACCCACCCGTCCAACACCGCGCTGATCGAGCGCATGACCACGGGGCTCAGGCGCGCCCATGCCGACGGCAGCCTGCAGGCCCTGCTGCGCCAATACATACAGCCGCATGTGGACCGGTTGCGCCTGGAGCGGCGGCGCGTCATCCGCCTTGCGTCGCCGCCGGGCTGGCCGGCACCCGGCGAGCCGCGGATGGCGCTTGATCTACTGTTGAGGAGTCTGCGATGAGCGGCACCCGTCTCGTCTATTCGACCGATGTCGGCCGCGTCTGTGCGGCCTGCGGCCAAGCCCTTGCGCAATGCGTGTGCAAGGCCAACGCCCGGCTCAGGCCCCCTGGCGACGGCATCGTGCGCGTTCGCCGCGAGACGGCCGGCCGCAAGGGCAAGGGCGTCACGGCCATCCACGGCCTGCCGCTTGACGACGCGGCGCTGACCGTGCTGGCCAAACAGCTCAAGGCTCAGTGCGGCAGCGGCGGCACGGCCAAGGACGGCGTCATCGAGATCCAGGGCGACCACCTGGAGAAGGTGATGGCCTGGCTGCAGGCCCGGCCCGAAGGCTGGACGGTCAAGCGCGCCGGCGGCTGAGCTCGCATTACGGGCCGAGCGCCGGGCCGCTCCCAAGCCGGCCCCAATGGCGATGTGCTCGCGGCCCAATGCCGCGAGCATCGCCGCCCCCTCGGGGGCTGAGGCCGGACACGACAAGTCCTGTGGACTTGTCGTGCCTGCCGAAGGGCTGCGGCACTGCCGCAGCGCGGTCTGCAAGACCGACCAGACTCGCTCGCGTTCAGCGATGCGCGACTGGGCGGGGGGCTTCAGTTCGGCGGGAGCCCCTGCCGCGCGCGCTCACGCGCCATGTAGTTGTTGTGCGCCTGGTCGCGCTCGCGCTGCACGCGGGCGTCGCGGGTTTCCCAGTCGCCGCAGCTGAAGAACGAGCCGCCGAACAGCCAGCTCGTGATGCTGGAGTCGTCCACCGCGCGCGCATCGCCGCCGGTGCAGATCATGGCGGCCTTGGAGCTGCTCTGCTCGGCCAGCGCCTCCTGCACGAGCATGGAGCGCGACATCAGCACCGTGGCCGGCATGGCCACGGCCAGCAGCACGCCGCCGATGACGACGCCCTTGGCCCAGCGCGGTAGGCCGTCTTGCGCCCTGGCTGCGCCCTGCGCGCGCGGGCCTGCCGCCGGCCGCGCCCTGGCAGCGGCGGGGGCTGCCGTGCGCGCCGCCTGCGGGCGGCCCGATCCGCTCTCCAGCACCCTGGGCCGCGCCGAGGTCGGCGGGTCAATGGGCTGGGTGGCAGGGAAGGAGCGTGTGACGGTAGGCATGGCGTTAGGTGGGGGTTTTGAAGCCCGGCGCAAATGCTAGTCAGCGAGGCTGCGCCGGGTCGTGACCAAATGCAAAGCTCGACCGCTTGTCGCGCCGAAACGAGCAGGAAGTCACAACCTCGACAATCACGTCATGACCGATATCGCTTTTTCCACACTGCCGCTGAGCCCCGCCATGCTGGCCAACCTCGACCAGCTCGGCTACACGCAGATGACGCCCATCCAGGCCGCCAGCCTGCCGCTGGCCCTCGCGGGCCGCGATGTCATCGGCGAGGCCCAGACCGGCTCGGGCAAGACGGCCGCCTTCGCGCTGGCCTTGCTGCACCGGCTGGACGCCGCCCAGACGCGCGTGCAGGCCCTGGTGCTGTGCCCCACGCGCGAGCTGGCCGACCAGGTCACCCAGGAGATCCGCCGCCTCGCCCGCGCGGCCGACAACATCAAGGTGCTGGCCCTGTGCGGCGGCTCACCCATGAAGCCGCAGATCGAGAGCCTGTCCTTCGGCGCCCACATCGTGGTGGGCACGCCCGGCCGCCTCATCGACCACCTGGAGCGCGACACGCTGGATCTCTCCGCGCTGAACACGCTGGTGCTGGACGAGGCCGACCGCATGCTGGACATGGGCTTCCTGGACGACATCAAGGCGATTGCCAAGCGTGCGCCGGCCAAGCGCCAGACGCTGCTGTTCTCGGCCACCTTCCCCGAGGGCGTGACCGAGATCGCCGCCAAGTTCATGCGCGACCCGCAGTCGGTGAAGGTGGCGGGCTCGACCAGCGCCGCTTCGTCGACCATCCGCCAGATCGCCTTCGAGGTGGGCGAGAGCGAGCGCCTGGACGCCGTGCCGCGCCTGCTGCGCGCCTTCCGGCCCGAGTCGGCCATCGCCTTCTGCAACACCAAGCAGCAGTGCCGCGACCTTGAGGCGGTGCTGGCCGCCCAGGGCTTCATCGCCCTGGCCCTGCACGGTGACCTGGAGCAGCGTGACCGCGACCAGGTGCTGATCCAGTTCGCCAACCGTAGCGCCTCGGTGCTGGTGGCCACGGACGTGGCCGCGCGCGGCCTGGACATCGCCAACCTGGCCTGCGTCATCAACGTCGACATCAGCGCCGACGTGGAACAGCACGTCCACCGCATCGGCCGCACCGGCCGCGCCGGCGCCGATGGCCTGGCGCTCAGCCTGGCCAGCCTGGACGAAATGGGCCGCATCGGCCGCATCGAGCAGCTGCAGGGCGAGGCCTTCGTCTGGCAGCCGCTGGACGGCCTGAGCGATGCGCCCGGCGGCCCGCTGCTGCCGGCCATGGACACGCTGCAGATCCTCGGCGGGCGCAAGGAGAAGATCCGCCCCGGCGACATCCTCGGCGCGCTGACCGGCGAGGCCGGGTTTGCGGGCGCGCAGATCGGCAAGATCAATGTCACTGACTTCCACAGTTATGTGGCGGTGCAGCGCAACATCGCGGCGGAGGCGGTCAAGCGCCTGTCGGCCGGCAAGCTCAAGGGCCGCAAGGTGAAGGTGCGGCGGCTGGTGGATCTGGAGTGACGTTCGACTGAGGGGTCGTCAAGCTGGCCTGCGCGCGCGGGGGGCGAGATACCGGGGAGGGCCGCGGACTGCCTGCTCCGTGATGCTGCTGGCGTCGCGGGCGGCGGCACACCCATCCGAACGGATGGGCCGCAGGCATCCTTTTGTCGGCTGGGCGGGTGGAGCGGCGATTCCTAGACTGCGACACAGCAAGGTCTCACACCGAACGACGCTTGCGGAGGAGTCTTCATGTCAACCACCCGCTCATCTCTTGTCGCGCGGCGCATGGCCACCAGGCTTGCGCAGGCGTTGCTGTTCAGCCCGTTGCTCGCCGCGGCCCACGATGACGGCGCCTATTGGCACGACTCGGGGCCGGCGGGCAACAACCCCCAGTGGATGCTGACGATCAGCCCGACCAAGACGCTGCCGAACCTGTCGCTGCCGGGTACGCACGACAGCGGCACCTACCGGGGCGTCGGCGGCCCGAGCGCGCGCACGCAGACGATGACCATCCGCGAGCAGCTGGTCTCGGGCATCCGCTGGCTGGACATCCGCCTGCGTTGGTACGACCCCTCCGCCTTGCGCAAATGCAACGACAACTACGTGTCGCCGAACTGCGAGATGCTGGTGTTCCACACCATCTCCAACCAGAGCGTGCAGTTCGAGCGCGACGTGCTGCAGCCGGTTGTCTCCTTCCTCAAGGACAACCCGTCCGAGCTGGTGATGATGCGCCTCGCCAAGGAGAACGACGACCTCGGGGATTGCGATTGCAATCCCGCCAAGCCACTCAAGGCGCTGTTCGAGAAGCCCGCGGTGATCAACGGCGTGACGACGGCGCAGAAGTATGGCGACTGGCTGTTGACCGCCCAGTGCCCCGATCCCGAACAACTGGTGCTGGGCCCGGTACGGCCGCTGAATGCGACGCCGGACCCGAAGTCCTGCAATGCGCGCGGCAAGCTGCTGGTCATTGACCAGTACCTGGGCGGCCAGATCCCGGACTACCACTACAGGTTGCAGTACGACACCGAGCACGGCAGCGGTCCCTACCTGAGCCCCGGCTATGGTCCCTTGAACGTCGTCGGGCAGTTCTACGACAACCTCTGGCTGCCGGTGAAGGCCCACCTCGCCATCGCCAATGCGCTCCCGGCTCTGCCGGGTTTCCTCTACAACTCCGGCCTCTCTGCCAACGGGCCTTCGTTCCCGTTCTTCTTCGCCAGCGGGCACACCACCGAAGCCACCGATGCGCCACGCCTGTCCACCGGGCTGGTCCAGGGCATCAGCGCCAGCAGTTCCACCTGGCCCGACTTCCCGCGCACGGCCTGCCTCGGCAGCGTGTGCACGATCTCGTACGAGGGCATGAACACGCTGGTCGCCGACCACCTGATGCTTCCACCGTTCCACCTGCCCAACAGCCGAGTCGGCATCGTGAATGCCGACTTCCCCGGGGACCGGCTCATCAAGGCCATCGCCAGCGTGAATGCGGGCGTCACATTCAACCGCCCGAACTTCGCGTACACCCTCAAGACGACGACTGGCCGGCCCTACCAGCCCGGCACGTGGACGAACGAGCCGGTGGCGGTCACCCCCGTGTGCACCACGATCTGCACCGGCGACCGCGCCTTCGTGACCGAGGACACGCCCGATGGCTTCACCTACACCGTGACCGGTGGCGGGCAGACCGCGCGCATCGCGGCCAGTCCGGTGCGCATCGACACCACACGCCCGACCGTCGTTGCCGCCGCCACCACGCCGCCGCTGGGCAACGGCTGGTACACCGGCGACGTGACCGTGCACTTCACGTGCGCCGACACCGGCGGCTCGGGCGTGACCATTTGCCCGGCGGACCAGCTGCTCTCGAAGGAGCGTACGGTGTCGTCGACTGCCCAGTTCGCGCTGGACAACGCAGGCAACAAGAGCAACCCGAGCAACGTCGTCACCGTCAACATCGACAAGACGCCGCCATCGGTCACCTACCGCGGCAACCTGGGCTCATACGCACCGGGCCAGACCATCGACATCCGCTGCGAGGCGGTGGACGGGCAATCGGGCGTCGCGTCGACCACCTGTGCCGACATCCGCGGCCCGGCGTCGTCTTTCGGCGTCGGCACGCACAGCTTCAGCGCTCGCGCCACCGACCTCGTCGGCCGCATGGCGACCGCTGCCACCAGCTTCACGGTGGTGGCGCTGCCGGGCGACGTCACGGCCGATGGCGTCATCGACTGCCGCGACCTGGCGCTGGTGAAGGCTTCGTTCGGCAAGCGCGTCGGCATGGCTGGCTTCGACGCCCGCGGCGACACCAACGGCGACGGCGTCGTCGATATCAGGGACCTGTCGTTCGTTGCGCAGAAGCTGCCCGCCGGCAGCACCTGCCAGTGACGGCCCCATCAAGGAGAGAAATCATGAAGTTCGGATTCCTGTGCGCCTGCCTGTTCGTCGGCCTTGTCGCCCCTGCGGCGGCGACCACGCTGTCCATAGTCGCCGCGCCGGCCTCGGTGAAGGCGGGCGAGACGTTTGCGGTGGATGTGGTCGTGACCGACGCGAAGGACCTCTACGGCTTCCAGTTCGACCTGGTCTTCGCAGTGCCCGTGCTGGAGGCGCACGAGGTCGTCGACGGCGGTTTCCTGGCCGCCGGCGGGGCGCTGACCTCCTTCTTCCCCGGGTTAGTCGACGGCGGCGAGGGCAGCGTGTCATTC
This sequence comes from Roseateles sp. P5_E8, assembly GCF_054177665.1. Lineage (NCBI taxonomy): Bacteria > Pseudomonadati > Pseudomonadota > Betaproteobacteria > Burkholderiales > Sphaerotilaceae > Roseateles > Roseateles sp. P5_E8. The sequence continues at coordinate 86,077 of NZ_JBGCUM010000010.1, forward strand.
GTTGCGAACACGCGCCTGGGCCCTGGCGGCGGCGCGAGCGGCGACGGCGTGCTTGCGCGGCTGTCGTTCCTGGCACTGACCCCCGGGGAGGGAACTCTGCTGCTGCGCAACGTGGTGCTGCTGGACTCCGCCCTGGCCGAGACGAGCGCGACGTTCGCTGGCGCGTCGATCAGCGTCACCGCCGTGCCGGAGCCCGCATCGGTCGCGATGCTTTTGGCCGGGCTTGTGGTGATGGCCGCGCGGCGCCAGCGCGCCTGATGACCAGCCGCGTATGGCCCGCTCGACGCGCCCGTGAAAGCGCCTGTCGGCCGGCAAGCTCAAGGGCCGCGAGGTCAAAGTGAGAAGGCTGACCGACCTGACGCAGGACTGATTCCGAACGCCGAATCCGCACGCCGTCTGCGCGCGGCAAGCCCATAGAATTGCCGCAACAAAGGAGTCCGGGTCTGCAGCAGACGGCGTTGGCCGCGCGATGACGGAGGCACCCGGCAACGGCAGTGATCGAGCGACGTTTGCTTCTTGGGGCTGGAGGCTGCCTGCTGGCAGGCGTCTGGCAGCCTGCCCAGGCAAGCCTGCTGACGGTGACCCTGCGCGCGCCCGACACGGCGTCTGACCATCGCAGCGCCTATGTGCGCCAGGCCGTCGATCTCGCTTTGAAGAAGACGGTCGCCAGCCACGGCCCCTACCAGATCAAGATCACGCCGCCGATGAACAAGCGGCGCGCGCTGCTCGTCGCCGGGCAGCAGACCTACCCCAACCTGGTCGTGACGACGGCGCCCGCCGCCGGGCGTGGTGCCGGCCTCGCACCGGTGCTGTTCCCCATCTACATGGGCAGCAACGGCTACCGCGTCTGCTTCGTCAACGCGGAGCGGCAGGCCGCCGTGCGCCAGATCAGCGACCTCGGTGCGCTGGCGCAACTGGAGCATGTGCAGGGCAAGGGTTGGCCTGACGTTGGCGTGCTGCGTGCCAATGGCCAGCGTGTCACCGAGGTGGTCAGTTACTCGGCCATGTTCCATCTGGTGGCCCTGGGCCGGGCCGACCTGTTCTGCCGCAGCGTCATGGAAGCCAGCCACGAAGCCGCCGCCCACGCCAACGTCAAGGGACTGGCCCTGGACGACAGCTTCCTGCTGCGCTACACGCTGCCGCAATACCTCTACACGCACCCCGACAACCGCGTGGCGATGGAGCGCGTGGCGCTGGGCCTGCGCCTGGCCTTTGCGGACGGGTCGCTGCTGGCCTTGCTGCACCGGCATGTGCGGCCATCGCTGCAAGGCCTGGGTCTGGCCAGGCGGCGCGTGTTCACGCTCAAGAGCCCGGAGGACTCGCCCGAGATGGACGACCGGCCTTTCCAGCTGGACCTGCTGCAATTGCAGCCCTTGCCGCGCCCCTGACCGCGGGCAGGGGTCAATCCGGTCCTGCCTCACCCATGTTGCACAGACGCCGCCTGTTGAAGGGAATGCCCGCGCTGCTGATGGCGGGAGACGCCTCGGCGCAGGAGCTGGTCGTCACGCTGCGCGCACCTGACAGCGACGCGGACATGCGCAACGCCTATGTCCGCGACGCCGTGCAGCTGGCGCTGGACAAGACCCGTGGCAGCGACGGCCCCTACCGGCTGGAGAAGTCGACGGCGATGAACAAGAGCCGCGCGCTGCTGGAGGCGGCCCGCGGCGCGGTGCCCAACTACCTCATCGTGACCAGCCCGGAGGCGGGCCGCGCGGCAGGGCTGGTGCCGGTGCTGTTCCCCATCCACCTGGGCGTCAACCGCTACCGCGTCTGCTTCGTGCATGCGCCCCGACAGGCCGCCGTGCACGCGGCTGTGCGCGCGGCCGACAGCCTGGCCGCCGTGGCCGCGCTGCGCCATGTGCAGGGGCGCGACTGGGCCGACGTGGCCGTCATGCGCGCCAACGGCTTCAGGGTGGCCGAGGTGAGCACCTACGAGGCCATGTTCGAGCTGGTGGCCGTGGGCCGGGCCGACCTGTTCTGCCGCAGCGTGCAGGAGATCGGCCATGAGATCCAGGCGCATCTGGGCGTCAAGGGCCTGGCCGTGGACGACAGCCTGCTGCTGTCCTACGACCTGCCGCAATACCTCTACACGCATGCCGACAACCGCATGGCCATCGCACGGGTCGAGCGCGGCCTGCGCCTGGCCTTTGCCGACGGTTCGCTGCAGGCCCTGCTGCGCCGCTATCTGCAGCCCTCGCTGGCCCTGCTGAACCTGCCGCGCCGCAAACTCTTCACGCTGCAGAGCCCCAGGCCCGAACGCGTCGAGATGAACGACCGGCCATTCCAGATCGACCTGCTGCGGCCGTCGGGCCGCTAGGAGCCTGCGCGGCAGTGGGCATAGCCCGCGTTGAGCCTGGCAAGGGTGCAGGCAAGGCGCGAGGAGGCCGCGGGCTCGTGTCCGCAACGACGAGCAACGCTGCATGCGCCCTTGCCAGGCTCAACCCGCAGGGCCGGGGCGATTTGCGGGGCCATTCGGCGTTGCCGGCTCGTTGTGGGTCTCGACCCACGCCTCGCCGTCGCCTTGCCTGGCCCCGCAACTCGCCCCGGCGCGGGCTATGCCCACTGCCGCGCAGGCTCCTAGGTCTGTGACATCTTGGCGCGCAGGGCACCCACTGCAGGGGGTGGCGGCCTGAGCCGCGACGTATGCACGCGCGGCGGGCCGATGCGGCGCCTAGTCTGGAATCAAGACGAGGTGCCCCATGAACTCACGCCCCATGCCCCTGATGACCGATGACTACGAGCTGCGCTTCGAGTCCCTGTTCCAGACCGGCCGCGCCTTGGCCTTCCCGTGCGACGCCTGCGGTGGTGTGCGGCTGGACTCGCTGAGCGACAAGGCGCTGCAGAACTACCTGTTTGCCCGCGCCGTTGTGGGCCGCGATTACGCCAGCCCGACGGTCCGCCGCGTCTGACTACTTCGTGAAGCTGTCTTTCAACCCGGTGATCTTGTTGAACACCGGCTTGTCCGCCTGATGGTCCACCCGGTCGGTCACGAAATAGCCGTGACGTTCGAATTGCCAGCGCTGGTCTGCCGCGGCGTCGGCCAGTGAGGGCTCGACAAAGCCCTGCACGACCCGCAGCGAGTTGGGGTTCAGGAACTCGACGAAGTCGCGGCCGCCGGCATCGGGCTGGGCCTCGGCGAACAGGCGCTCGTACAGGCGCACCTCGGCGGCGACGGCTTCGTGGGCGCCGACCCAGCCGATGGTGCCCTTGACCTTGACCGCATCCGCACCCGGCGTGCCGCTCTTGGTGTCGGGAACGAGGGTGGCCAGCGCAGCGGTGACCTTGCCGTCGGCATCCTTCTCGGCGCCGGTGCACTCGATGATGTAGCCGGCCTTCAGGCGCACCTTGTTGCCAGGGAACAGTCGGAAGTAGCCCTTGGGCGGCACTTCGACAAAGTCCTCGGCTTCGATCCACAGCTCGGGGCCGAGCGAGAACTTGCGCAGGCCCAGCTCCGGCTTGTGCGGATGGGCTGAGGTTTCGCAGGGCTCGCGGTGGTCGGTAGAACCAAAGACCTCGGCGTAGTTCGTCAGCTTGAGCTTGAGGGGCTGCAGCACGGCAAAGGCGCGCGGCGCCTGCGGCTCCAGGTCGGCGCGCAGGGCCTGGTCGAGCACGGTGTCGTCGATCCAGGCGTTCTGCTTGCTGGCGCCGGTGGCTTCCACCATCGCGCGCACGCTGGCCGGCGTGAAGCCGCGGCGGCGCAGGCCCACCAGCGTCGGCATGCGCGGGTCGTCCCAGCCGCTGACGTGGTTCTCTTCCACCAACTGGCGCAGCTTGCGCTTGCTCGTGACGACGTAGTTCAGGTTCAGGCGGCCGAACTCGATCTGCTGCGGCAGCGGCCGGGCCAGCAGGCCCAGGTCGGCGAGCTGGTTCAACAGCCAGTCGTAGAACGGGCGCTGGTCTTCGAACTCCAGCGTGCAGATGCTGTGCGTGATGCGCTCCAGCGCGTCCTCGATGGGGTGGGCGTAGGTGTACATCGGGTAGATGCACCACTTGTTGCCGGTCGCGTGATGCTCCGCATGCTTGATGCGGTAAAGCGTCGGGTCGCGCAGGTTGATGTTGGGCGAGGCCATGTCGATCTTGGCACGCAGCACCATGGCGCCGTCAGGATGCTGGCCGTCGCGCATCTCGCGGAACCGGATCAGGTTCTCTGCCGACGTGCGGCTGCGGAAGGGGCTGTTGACGCCCGGCCGGCCGAAGTCGCCGCGGTTGGCGCGCATGTCCTCGGCGCTCTGCTCGTCCACATAGGCGTGGCCGGCGTTGATGAGGGCCTCGGCAGCGGCGTACATGAAGTCGAAGTAGCTGCTGGCCTCGAACAGGTTGTCGCCCCAACTCCAGCCCAGCCACTGCACCATTTCCTTGATGGCGTTGACGTATTCCAGCTCCTCCTTCTCGGGGTTGGTGTCGTCGAAGCGCAGGTGGCAGGCACCGCCGTAGTCGCGCGCCAGGCCGAAGTTCAGGCAGATGCTCTTGGCGTGGCCGATGTGCAGATAGCCGTTGGGCTCGGGCGGGAAGCGGGTGCGGATGCGCGCCTCGTCCAGCGGGCCGGCGGCGTGGTGGGCGGCATCGCCCGGCGTGCCGCCAAAACGGCGGCCGCTGAAGGCGCCAGATTCGAGGTCTTGCTCGATGCGCTGGCGCAGGAAGTTCGTCGCGGGGGCAGCGGGTGCGGCGGGGTTGCTCATCGTCGGCTCTGGAAATGGAAGCGGGCCGTGTTCCAGGCCCGTGTGGCGCCGATTCTAAGGACGACGCTCCAGCCGCAATGGCAGCTTCACGTGGGCCAGCGCGATGCTGATCCAGACGGCGACGCTGAAGTACAGCGTCATCCACACCACCTCGCTGCGCCAGTGCGCCCAGTCGTGCGAGACGGTCCAACGGCCTGAGGCGTCGGCAATGCCGGCGGCCACGGTCGGATACATGCGGCCAGCCGCTTCGTCGGCCAGCCAGCGCGCCCAGTACATGGGCACGTCGACCGCGAACATATAGGCCGCATACAGCGTGCCCGCCACGATGGCCACGCCCAGCCAGCGGCGGCCGCGCGTGCTCGCCTGCGGCCACATGGCCAACATCGCCAACACGCTGAGCACGGCAGCCGTGCCCCACAGCGTCTCTTCGACGACGTGGCCGATGTTGCGTGTCGTCAGCACGGCATACCAGGAGTGCAACTCGGCGATGGCGATCATGGGCACGATGGCATGCGCCACCCAGCCGCTGAAGCGGTGCCCGGTCGTCAGCGCGGCGCCGCGCAGCAGCAAGGCCCATTGCGCGGCAAAGCTCAGCTCGGCGATGGTGGCCACCGTGCGACCGACGATGACGCTGGATGCCCAGGAGTCGACCATGACGACGCGCGGCACGTCGAACACCGGCAGGAAGCAGCGGTAGCCGCAGCCCAGCACGTACAGCGCCGACAGCAGCAGTTGCAGGCGCTGGTGGGGCCAGGTCGTGCCGTCAGGGCGGTGGCGGTGCAGCCAGGCGGTGGAGGCCGTCCAGGCAATCAGGTTCAGGCCGGCGATGGCGCACAGCAGGGTCCACCAATGCAGCGTCGTCGTGTCGTTCATGGTGCTTCGGTCTTCTTGGGTGGGCGGCCGGTCTTCACCGGCGCCAGCCGGTCCAGCGCGGCGGCCAGGTCCTTGGGCGCTAGCAGGGCCAGCGCCTGCAACCCGGCGCGCAGCAACTCGCTCTTCTTGGCCTCGCGGTGCGCGGCGTGCAGGCGGTGCTTGAGCTCGGCGATCAAGGCGTAGTCCGCCTCGGGCATGGTGAAGCCGTCGCGTACGAGCTTCAGGCGTTCTTCGGGGGCGGGTTTGGGTTTGTGGTTCATAACGATGAAAACCGTTTATACGGTTTGCATCGTTTCCTTGCTACCGCGAGTCAGAGGGCTTTGAAACGATTTGCGTGCACTCTGCTCACGGTCAGCTTCTCCGGCCGCTGGCGCAGTTCCAGCAGCACGGTGCCGTTCTCCAGTCGCTGGGCTCGGGCGACGGCGTCGATGTGGACGATGGTGCTGCGGTGCACCTGCCAGAAGCGCGCCGGGTCCAGCTGCGGGGCCAGCTCGCGCAGCGACATGCGCACCCAGTAGTCGCGCTCGGCCGTCACGGCGCGCACGTATTTGTCGGCGGCTTCCAGGTAGACGATGTCGTCCACCGGCACCAGCTCGATGGTGTCGCCCACGGCGGCCTGCAAGTGGCGCAAACGTGGTGCTGGGACGGCCTGCGTCAGCAACTGACGCAGCGTGGCCAGCGTGGTGTCTTCTGCTGTCGGCTGGGACAGGCGGGCCTGCAGCCGAGACACGCTCTGCGCCAGGCGTTCGGGCGTGACGGGCTTGAGCAGATAGTCGGCCGCCGCCGCGTCAAAGGCCTGCAGCGCGTACTGGTCATAGGCGGTCACGAAGACGAACAAGGGCAGGGCGCCTGCATCCTCGGGCCAGTCCTCGCCGATGGCCTGGGCGGCCTCCAGCCCGGTCATGCCCGGCATGCGGATGTCCAGGAAGCAGACCTGTGGCCGGTGGCGCAGCGCCAGCTCCACGGCCGCCGTGCCGCTGCCGGCCTGGGCCACGACCTGCAGCGCGGGCCAGGCGACGGCCAGCTCGGCGCGCAGGTTGTCGGCCAGAAGGGGCTCGTCTTCGGCAATCAAGGCGGTCGTCATGACGGGATCTCGATGCGAGCGACGCTGCCGCCGCCGGGTTGGGATTGCAGCGCAAAGCTCGCCGAATCGCCATAACGATGGGCGAGGCGCTCGCGGACCTGGCTCAAACCGAAACCGGTGCCGACGCCACTCAGCTCGTTCGCCGTCGCCAGCCCGGCGCCGTTGTCCGCCACCTCCAGCACCAGCCGCCCGCCCGCGCGCGCGACCGACACGCTCAGCTCGCCGCCGGCCACATGAGGCTCCAGCCCGTGCTTGATCGCGTTCTCCACCAGCGGCTGCAGCAGCAGCGGCGGGATGGCGATGCCGCTCAGTTCGGCGGGCAGGTCCAGGCGCACGCGCAGGCGCTCACCCATGCGCAGCTGCATCAGCGCGAGGTAGTCCGACAGGCGCTCGAACTCGTCGGCCAACGGGTGCTCCGTCGCGCGGCTGGCCTGCAGCGTAGCGCGCAGGTAGTCGATCAGGCGGTCCAGCATGCGCTGGGCTTCGTCGGGTTCCCGCTTGATCAGCACGCGCAGATGGGCCAGCGTGTTGAACAGCATGTGCGGCTCCAGCTGGCTCTGCAGCAGCGTCAGCCGCGCCTCGGCGGCCTGGCGCTGGGCCTCGGCCTGGTCCAGCTTCAGCGCGTTGAGCTTGAAGGCCCAGAAGAACACCAGCGAGCCGAGCACGGCGGCCAGCAGCGTGAAGGCGATGGACCGCGTGACGCGCTGATCGCCCACGTCCCACGGGGCGAGCGACTGCTGACCGCTGATGACGTCGGCCAGCCAGATGCCACCCGTGTAGCCGGCCACGGACGCGATCAGCAGGCAGGGCAGCATCAGCCCCCAGGACACCCAGGCCCGCCGCAGGATGGACACGTCGCCATGCCAGCGCACCAGCAGATAGCCCACCCCGGACTGCAGCAGCGCCACGCCGACCGAGATCTGCACGCCGATGGCGAAGGAGTACAGCATGCCCAGCCAGAAGCGCTCGCCACGGAACAGGTAGTTCAGCAGGCCGACGACGACGCAGATGGCTATGGTGCCGCAGAGGTGGAGCCGCCAGTTGTATTGGGAGCGCAAGGGCTTCATGGGGTCAGCATCATGCGGCCCGGCGTCAAGCGCCAGCGGCCCGCGACGGACGGGCGTGTTGAGGCGCCAGCGGGTCCGGTTCAGCGCCGGCGGCCGCCGCCGCCCAGGATGCTGCCCAGCACGCCGCGGATGATCTCGCGGCCCACGGCCGAGCCGATGCTGCGCACGGCCGACTTCGCCGCCGCCTCGGCCAGGCCGGGGTGCCGGCCGCCGCGCGGGCCGGTGGTGCCGAACAGCACGTCCTTCAGCCCGCCCAGCATGCCGCCGCCTTCTTCGGCCGGCGCGGGTGCGGCGGGGCCGCCCTTGAACACGGCGCCACCCTCGGTCGCGATGCTGCCGCCGGCAGGCGCTGCGGGTTTGCCGGCCAGCTTCTCGTACGCCGACTCGCGGTCCAGCAGCTTCTCGTAGACACCGGCCACCAGCGAGTTGGCCAGCAGGGCCTGCCGCTGCGGCAGGCTGATCGGGCCGATCTGGCTGCCCGGCGGCAGCACGAAGACGCGTTCGGTGATGCTGGGGCGGCCCTTTTCGTCGAGCAGGCTGACCAGCGCCTCGCCGACGGCCAGCTCGGTGATGGCGGTGGCAATGTCCAGCCCGGGCTTGGCGCGCATCGTGTCGGCCGCGCTTTTGACCGCTTTCTGGTCACGCGGCGTGAAGGCGCGCAAGGCATGCTGCACGCGGTTGCCGAGCTGGCCCAGCACGGCGTCGGGGATGTCCAGCGGGTTCTGGGTGACGAAATAGACGCCGACGCCCTTGGAGCGCACCAGGCGCACGACCAGCTCGATGCGCTCGACCAGCGCGTCGGGCGCGTCCTTGAACAGCAGGTGGGCCTCGTCGAAGAAGAACACCAGCTTGGGCTTGTCCAGGTCGCCCACCTCGGGCAGGGTCTCGAACAGCTCGCTCAGCATCCACAGCAGGAAGGTCGCGTAAAGGCGCGGCGCGTTCATCAGCTTGTCGGCGGCCAGGATGTTGATGACGCCCAACCCCGACTCGGTCTGCATGAAGTCGGCGATGTTCAGCATGGGCTCGCCGAAGAACTTGCTCCCGCCCTGCGCCTCGATCTGCAGCAGGCCGCGCTGAATGGCGCCCACGCTGGCGGCCGACACGTTGCCGTACTGCGTCGTGAACTGACTCGCGTTGTCGCCCACATGCTGCAGCATGGCGCGCAAGTCCTTCAGGTCCAGCAACAGCAGGCCGTTGTCGTCGGCGATCTTGAACACCATCTGCAGCACGCCGGCCTGGGTCTCGTTGAGCGCCAGCATGCGGGCCAGCAGCAGCGGGCCCATGTCCGAGACGGTCGCCCGCACCGGGTGGCCTTGCTCGCCGAAGACGTCCCACAGCGTCGTGGGGCAGGCCAGCTTTTCGGGGGGGTCGATGCCGCGGTCCTTGAGCACGGCCAGCAGCTTCTCGCTGGGGTTGCCGGGCTGGCTGATGCCGGTCAGGTCGCCCTTCACATCGGCCATGAAAACAGGCACGCCGAGGCGGGAAAAGTTTTCGGCCAGTGTCTGCAGGCTGATGGTCTTGCCGGTGCCCGTGGCACCGGTGATGAGGCCGTGGCGATTGGCCAGCGCGGGCAGCAGCAGGCACTCGATATCGCCGTGGCGGGCCAGCAGGATGGGGTCAGTCATGGGGCGTCCTCTAAAATCGCGAGCTTGCCAACGATAAATCAGGCCGCCTTCGATGCGGTCGCCAGGAGCCGAACACATGGCTGGTCATTCCAAATGGGCCAATATCCAGCACCGAAAAGGCCGCCAGGACGAGAAGCGCGGCAAGATCTGGACACGCATCATCCGTGAGATCACCGTCGCCGCGCGCCAGGGCGGCCCCGACGTCAAGGACAACCCGCGCCTGCGCCTGGCCGTCGCCCTGGCCAAGGCCGCCAACATGCCGGCCGACCGCATCAAGTACAACATCGACAAGGCCAGCGGCAATCTCGACGGCCTGACCTATGAAGAAATCCGCTACGAAGGCTATGGCATCGGCGGCGCGGCCGTCATGATCGACACGATGACGGACAACAAAGTCCGCACCGTGGCCGAGGTGCGCCACGCCTTCAGCAAGTACGGCGGCAACATGGGCACGGACGGCTCCGTGGCCTTCCAGTTCAAGCATGTCGGCCAGCTGCTGTTTGCGCCGGGCACGTCGGAAGACAAGGTCATGGAAGTCGCGCTGGAAGCCGGCGCCGAAGACGTCATCACCGGCGACGACGGTGCCATCGAGGTGCTGACCTCGCCTGCCGAGTACGAAGCCGTCAAGGCCGCGCTCGAAGCTGCTGGCCTGGTGCCCGAGCTGTCCGAAGTGACGATGCGCGCCGAGAACACCATCGAATTGACCGGCGAGGACGCCGAGCGCATGCAGAAGTTGCTGGACATCATTGAGGACCTGGACGATACCCAGGCCGTCTATCACAACGCGGAACTCAGCTGATGAAAGTCCTTGTCATCGGCAACGGCGGCCGCGAACACGCGCTGGCCTGGAAGCTGGCCCAGGCCGAACGCGTCGCCCAGGTTTACGTCGCTCCCGGCAACGGCGGCACGGCGCGCGACGAGCGGCTGGAGAACGTGCCCATCACCGACGTGAAGGCGCTCGCCGACTTCGCCGTCGAACAGAAGATCACGCTGACCGTCGTCGGCCCCGAGGCCGCGCTGGCTGCCGGCGTCGTCGACGAGTTCCGCTCGCGTGGCCTGCGCATCTTTGGCCCCACAAAGGCGGCTGCCCAGCTTGAAAGCTCCAAGGCCTTCGCCAAGGACTTCATGAAGCGCCACGGCATCCCGACGGCGGCCTACGAGACCTTCACCGACCCGGCCGCCGCCCACGCCTATGTGGACGGCCGTGGCGCGCCCATCGTCATCAAGGCCGACGGCTTGGCGGCGGGCAAGGGCGTCGTCGTGGCGATGACGCTGGCAGAAGCCCACGAGGCCATCTCGTGGATTCTTGAGGACAACAAGCTCGGTGTGACCCACAACGCCGGTGGCGCGCGCGTCGTCATCGAGGACTTCCTGACCGGCGAGGAAGCCAGCTTCATCGTCGTCTGCGATGGCAAGCATGTCGTGTCGCTCGCCACCAGCCAGGACCACAAGCGCCTGCTCGACGGTGACGAAGGCCCCAACACCGGCGGCATGGGCGCCTACTCGCCCGCGCCGGTTGTCACGCCCAATGTGCATGCCAAGGTCATGCACGAGATCATCCAGCCCACCATCACCGGCATGGCCAAGGACGGCCACCCGTTCACCGGCTTCCTCTATGCCGGGCTGATGATCGACGAGCTGGGCCAGCCGCGCACCGTCGAGTTCAACACCCGCATGGGCGACCCCGAGACGCAGCCCATCATGATGCGGCTCAAGAGCGATCTGTTCGAGCTGCTGATGCATGCGACGGACGGCACGCTGGACGAGGTCGAACTGCAATGGGACCGCCGCGTCGCCTTGGGTGTCGTGCTGGCTGCCGAAGGCTACCCGCTCAACCCGCGCAAGGGCGATGCCATCACCGGCCTGCCGGCCGATGAGGACGAGGCCATGGTCTTCCACGCCGGCACGACCGAGGCCGACGGCCAACTGCTGACCAGCGGCGGCCGCGTGCTGTGCGTGACGGCGCTCGGTGAATCCGCCCGCACGGCCGCGCAGAGCGCCTACGAGCTGGCCTCAGGCATCCAGTTCGCGGGCCGGCAATACCGCAGCGACATCGGCCACCGCGCCATCAAGCGTTGAGCACTGCGCCCCTCGTCCTGACCGGGCCGCTGCATCCGCACGGCCGCCAAAGCCGGCTGGCCCGCCGGGTGCTGGGCCTGTTCGGCTGGACGGTGGACGCTCCGGGCCTGCCGGCCGAGCAGGGCGTCATCCTGGTCTATCCGCACACGTCCAACTGGGACTTCGTCATCGGCCTGATGGCCAAGTGGACGCTGGGCCTGGAGCTGCGCTTCTGGGCCAAGGACAGCCTCTTCAGCCTGCCGCTGATCGGCCGCTGGATGCGCTGGATAGGTGGCGTCGCCATCGACCGCCGCAACCGCCACGGCATCGTTGCCGACACGGTGAGCCAGATGCAGGCCGCCGCCGCGCGTGGCGAGCGCTTCTGGCTGGCCGCCGCGCCCGAGGGCACGCGCTCCCTTGCGACCGGCTGGCGCAGCGGCGCCTACCAGGTGGCCGTGCAGGCCGGCGTGCCGGTGGGCCTGTGCTATTTCGACTTCCGCGAGCAGGTGGTGTCTCTGACCCGCTTCGTGCGCCTGACGGGCGACGCGCAGGTCGACTTCGCCGCCTTTGCCGACTACCTCGGCCGGCGCGTAGGCAAGCGCCCCGAGCTGGCCAGTCCCATCCGTCCCCGCTCATGAACTCGCAAGCCGTCCGCGACTACCTGCTCGGTCTTCAGCAGCGCATCGTCAGCGCGCTGGAGGCGGCCGATGGCAACGCCTTCCTCAGCGACGGCTGGACGCGCGAGCCCGGCGGCCGGCTGGAGGGCGACGGCCTGTCGCGCCTTATCGAGGGCGGTGCCGTCTTCGAGCGCGGTGGCGTCAACTTCTCGCATGTGAAGGGCCGCGTGCTGCCGCCCTCGGCCACGCAGCACCGGCCCGAGCTGGCCGGCGCGCCCTTCGAGGCCATGGGCGTGTCGCTGGTGATGCACCCGCACAACCCCTTCGTGCCGACGGTGCACATGAACGTGCGCATGTTCGCGGCCCTGCCGCCCGATGGCCCGGCCGTGACCTGGTTTGGCGGCGGCATGGACCTGACGCCCTATTACGGCTACGAGCGCGACGCCCAGCACTTCCACCGGGTGTGCCGTGATGCGCTCGCGCCGCATGGGCCGGAGCTGCATCCGAAGTTCAAGGCCTGGTGCGACGACTACTTCTTCCTGAAGCACCGCCAGGAGCCGCGCGGCATAGGCGGCATCTTCCTGGACGACTATGCCGACGGTGGCTTCGATGGCGGCTTCGCGCTGATCCGCTCGGTCGGCGACGCCTTCCTGGGCGCCTATATGCCCATCGTCGAGCGGCGCCAGGGCTATGCCTACGGCGAGCGCGAGCGCGACTTCCAGGCCTACCGACGAGGCCGTTATGTCGAGTTCAACCTTGTCTGGGACCGCGGCACGCTGTTCGGCCTGCAGTCGGGCGGACGCACCGAGTCCATCCTGATGTCCATGCCGCCGCAGGTGAAGTGGCGCTACGACTGGGCACCCGAGCCCGGTACGCCCGAGGCACGCCTGTACACCGACTTCCTGCGGCCCCGCGACTGGGCCGATGAAACCCCAACCGCACTTTGGCTGTGAAGATCGCACTCTTCGGCGGCAGCTTTGACCCGCCCCACCTTGGCCACCTGGCCTTTGCCCGCTTCGCGCTGGAGGCGCTGGCGCCCGAGCGCCTGCTGTGGCTGCCCGCCGGCCGGCAGTGGCAGAAGCCCGACCAGGTCATGGCCGCCGGCGTGCATCGCGCCGCGATGATCCGCTGCCTGATGGGCGGCGAGCCCCGCTTTGCCGTCGACGAGCGCGAGCTGCACCGCCGCGGCCCCAGCTTCACGGCCGACACGCTGAACGAATTCAAGGCGCAGTTCCCCAGTGCCGAGCTGATGTTCCTCATCGGCCAGGATCAGTACGCCCGGCTGCCGACCTGGTACCGTGCCGAGGCCGTGGCGGCGCTCGCCACACTTGTCGTGGTGCCGCGCGCGGGCGAGTCGGTCGTCACGCCGCCCGGCATGCCGCCGCACCGCCTGCAGGTGCTGAATCTGCCCGAAACCCCGATCTCATCCACCGCCGTGCGCGAGGCTCTCGCCCGCGGCGACGATATTTGCCCCTTGGTGGGCGCCGACGTCGCGAGCTATATTGACTCGCATCGTCTCTACGAGAAGAAGCCCTGAATGGACATTCGCAAGCTGCAACGAGCCATCGTCGATGGTCTCGAGGACGTCAAGGCTCAGAACATCGTCGTGTTCAACACCGAGCACCTGTCGCCCCTGTTCGAGCGCGTCATCATTGCCTCCGGCACCAGCAACCGGCAGACCAAAGCGCTCGCGTCTAGCGTGCGTGAAACGGTCAAGGGCCGCGGTCTGCAGGTCATGCGCACCGAGGGCGAGGACAACGGCGAATGGATCATCGTCGACTGCGGCGCCGCCGTCGTCCATGTGATGCAGCCGAGCATCCGCGACTACTACCGCCTCGAAGAAATCTGGGGCGACAAACCCGTCAAGCTCAAGCTCGGGTCTAGCGAGATCAAGCTGGTGAAGGCGTCGGAAGACGCCTCTGCCAAGCCTGCGAAAAAGTCAGGCAAGCCCTTGGGCTCGGTGGGCGTGAAGCAAGCCACACCGGCCAAGAAGGCTGCGCCCGCCGCCAAGAAGCCGGCGGCCAAGAAGGCGCCTCACCGTGCCGTCGCCCCCAAGACGCCGGCGGCCAAGACCATCACGGTCGGTGCGACCAAGCCTGGAGCCAAGAAGCCTGCCGCCAAGAAGGTCGCGGTCAAGACGACGGTCGGCGTGAAGAAGGCGGCGCCTGCCAAGACGTCGACGAGCAAGGTCGTCGCCAAGAAGGCTCCGGCCAAGAAGGCCGCTCCGAAGCGCGGCTGATGCGCCTGTTCCTCGTCGCTGTCGGCCAGCGCCAGCCGGCCTGGGCTGACACGGCCTACGAAGATTTCGCCAAGCGTTTTCCGCCCGAACTGAAGCTGGAACTCAAGGCCGTCAAGGCCGAGACGCGCGGCAGCAAGACGGCCGAGCAGTTGATGGCCGCCGAAGCCGCGCGCATCGAGGCGGCGTTGCCGAAAGGCGTGCGTCGCATCATCCTGGACGAGCGCGGCGAGCGGCGCACCTCCGTTCAACTGGCCGAGCGTTTGAAGCTCTGGATGGGCGAGGGGCGTGACGCCGCCCTCATCATTGGCGGGCCTGACGGCCTGCACCCCGACCTCAAGGCCACGGCCGACGAGACGCTACGCCTGTCCGACCTCACGCTGCCGCACGCCTTCGCCCGCGTGTTGCTGGCCGAGGGCCTGTACCGCGCCTGGACCGTGACGACCGGCCATCCGTATCACCGCGAATGAAGCCCTTCATCTACCTCGCCTCGCAAAGCCCGCGCCGCCGCCAACTGCTGGAGCAGATAGCCGTCCCGCACGAACTGCTGCTGCCCGGCGCCGATGAGGACGCCGAGGCGCTGGAGATCGTGCACGCCGGCGAACTGCCCGAGACCTACTGCGCCCGCGTCACCGCCGCCAAGCTGGACGCCGCCCTGACACGCCTGGCTGCGCGCGGCCTGCCACCGGCGCCCATCCTCTGCGCCGACACGACGGTGGCCGTGGACGACCTCATCCTCGGCAAGCCCGAGGACGATGCCGACGCGCGCCGCATCCTGACGCTGCTATCCGGCCGCAGCCACCGCGTCATCACGGCCGTCGCCGTGGCAGATGCCAACCAGCGCGCGGCGACGCTGAACGTGTCCCAGGTCGAGTTCGCGCCGCTCTCTGCGGCCCAGATCGATCGCTACATCGCCAGCCGCGAACCCTTCGGCAAGGCCGGCGCTTATGCCATCCAGAGCCAGGCCGCGGCCTGGATCGTGAAGATTGCCGGCAGCTACACGGGCATCATGGGGTTGCCCCTCTTTGAGACTGCCGCGCTCTTGGACAAATTCGGTTTTGAGTTTTGACATCTGCGCCTGCCGGGCGCAGAGGTCAGCATTCAAAGGTTCGCGATGGAAGACATCCTGATCAACTGGTCTCCGCAGGAAACGCGGGTGGCCGTGGTCGAGAACGGCGCGGTGCAGGAACTGCACGTAGAGCGCACGTTGGAGCGGGGCCTCGTCGGCAACGTCTACCTCGGCAAGGTCGTGCGCGTGCTGCCCGGCATGCAGTCGGCCTTCATCGACATCGGCCTGGAGCGCGCGGCCTTCCTGCATGTCGCCGACCTGCACAGTGCCAGCCAGTTCGGCCACAGCCGGCACCAGAACGCCCATGGTGTCGAAGTGCCACCGACGCCCATCGAGCGCCTGGTCTTCGAAGGCCAGCCGCTGACCGTGCAGGTCATCAAGGACCCCATCGGCACCAAGGGCGCGCGCCTGTCCAGCCAGATCAGCATCGCCGGCCGGATGCTGGTTTTCCTGCCGCAGGACGAGCACATCGGCATCAGCCAGAAGATCGGCTCGCCCGAGGCGCGCGAGGCGCTGCGCGCGCGCATGGTGACGCTGGTGGGCACGAAGGAACAGGGCGGTGGTGGCGGCTTCATCCTGCGCACGAATGCGGAAGATGCGTCGGACGACGAGCTGGCTGCTGACATCGCCTACCTGCGCAAGACCTGGCACCAGATCCGCGACAAGGCGCTCACCACGCCGTCGGCCAACCTGCTGCACCAGGATCTGAGCCTGGTCGAGCGCGTGCTGCGTGACCTGACCCACGAGCGCACCGCGCACATCCGTATCGACTCGCGCATGCAGTACGACGTGCTGCGCGAGTTCGGCGAGATATTCATGCCGGCTGCCACGGCCAAGCTGGAGCACTACCGCGGCGAGCGGCCCATCTTCGACCTGTGCAATGTCGACGCCGAGATCGCCCGCGCGCTGATGCGCAAGGTGGAGCTGAAGTCGGGAGGGTCCCTTGTCTTCGACCAGACTGAAGCGATGACGACTGTCGACGTCAACACCGGTGGCTTCGTCGGCGCCAAGAACTTCGACGACACCATCTTCAAGACGAATCTTGAAGCGGCGGGCTCCATTGCCCGCCAACTGCGCCTGCGCAACCTGGGCGGCATCATCATCGTGGACTTCATCGACATGACCCGCGAGGAGCACAAGACGGCGGTGCTGGCGGAGTTCAAGAAGCAGCTCGGGAAGGACCGCACCAAGGTCACGGTCGGCGGCTTCACGCAGCTGGGCCTGGTCGAGATGACGCGCAAGCGCACGCGCGAGTCGCTGTCGCGCATGCTTTGCGAACCCTGCCCGACCTGCGAGGGCCGCGGCCAGGTGAAGACGGCGCGCTCGGTCTGCTACGACATCCTGCGCGAGATCCTGCGCGAGGCGCGCCAGTTCTCGCCGCGCGAGTTCCGCGTCGTCGCGGCGGCCAACGTCGTCGAGATGATGCTGGACGAAGAAAGCGCCCACTTGGCCGGCCTGTCGGACTTCATCGGCAAGCCCATCTCGCTGACCGCCGAGCCGACCAACCAGACCGAGCACTACGACATCGTTCTGTTGTAGTGGGGATTGCGTCGGACAAGGCCTTGTCTGACGTTACAACTCGCGCGGCTGCGGCAAAATCGCGCGCCATGCTCGAATCAGTTTCCCGTCGCCGCAGCCTTGCGGCTCTTGTTGCCCTCACTGCCGCGCTCGGCGCCGCCCCGGCCCTGGCCCAGGTCCGTATCGACATAGCCGGCACCGGCGGCACGCGCATCCCGGTCGCCATCGTCGACTTCCGCGACGAGTCCAAGTCGCCCCAGCCCATCGCCGCCATCATCCGCGCCGACCTGGAGCGCAGCGGCCTGTTCAAGAGCGTCGATGCGCCTGGCGCCGTCAGCGAAACCAGCGTCCCGGTCTTTCCCGAATGGAAGGCCCGCCAGGCCGACGGTCTCGTCGCCGGCTCGGTCAACAAGCTGGCCGACGGCCGGCTGGACATCCGCTTCAAGCTCTGGGACGTCGTCAAGGGCGCCGAGATCATCGGCCAGGCCCAGGCGGTGCACCCGGACGACGCCCGTCTCGCGGCCCACCGCATCGCCGATGTCGTCTACGAAAAGCTGACCGGCGAGAAGGGCGTGTTCGCCACGCGCATGGCCTACGTCACCAAGGCCGGCCGCCGCTTCAGCCTCGTCATCGCCGATGCCGACGGTGAGAGCGCCAAGGTTGCGCTGACCAGCCCCGAGCCCATCATCTCGCCCGCCTGGGCGCCCAATGGCCGCGAGCTGGCCTACGTCAGCTTCGAGAGCGGCAAGGCCACCGTGCGCATCCAGGACGTTCAGACCGGCACGCGCCGCGTGCTGGCCGACTTCAAGGGCACCAACAGCGCCCCGGCCTGGTCGCCCGATGGTTCGCAGCTCGCACTTAGCCTGTCGCGTGAAGGTGGCACCCAGCTCTTCGTCATCAACCGTGACGGCTCCGGCGTGCGCCGCATCGCGCAAAGCAGCGCCATCGACACCGAGGCCTGCTACTCGCCCGATGGCAGCAAGATCTACTTCGTCAGTGACCGCGGCGGCGGCCCGCAGGTCTACCGTATGCCGGCCACCGGCGGCACGGCCGAGCGCGTCACCTTCGGCGGTGGCTACAACATCAGCCCGGCCATCAGCCCCGATGGCCGCACCATGGCCTACATCACGCGCACCGGCGGCGCCTTCCGCCTCAGCGTGATGGACCTCGGCACCGGCCAGTCACAGCAGATCAGCGAAGCCAACGACGACGAGAGCCCGGCGTTCTCGCCCAACGGCAAGCTCATCGTGTATGCGAGCCGCGCCGGCGGCAAGGAAGTGCTGATGACCACCACGCTGGACGGCAAGATCAAGACGCCTCTGCTGGTCACGCTGGCCGAGGTTCGCGAACCTACTTGGGGCCCATTTACATCCCCGTAACTTGACAGTTCGCACCATGTTGGACAATGCCCGGCCGCCGGTGCTGCCGGCAACGCTCTTTTCCCTCGCCCCCCTGTCTGTGGAGACCACTCTAATGAAGATCACCCGCTACGCGCTCACCCTGATTGCCGCTGCTGCCCTCGCTGGTTGCGGCTCCACCGTCAAACTGGACGAGCCCGCGCCGGTCGTCACTGCCCAGCCCACGACGCCCCCGCCGGCGCAGCAGCAAGTCACGACCCCGGTGGTGCCGCAGAGCCAGGTGAAGCCCATCACCCTGGATGAGCAGCTCAACCAGCAGGTCCAGGGCAAGCGCGTCGTCTACTTCGACTTCGACAGCGACATCGTCAAGGAAGAGTACCGTCCGCTGATCGACGTGCATGCCAAGCGTCTGAACAACAACAAGAAGCTGGCGCTGAGCCTCGAAGGCAACACCGACGAGCGCGGCGGCCGCGAGTACAACCTGGCCCTCGGCCAGCGCCGTGCCGAAGCCGTTGCCAAGTCGCTGACGCTGCTCGGCGTGGGTGCAGCCCAGGTTGAAGCTGTCAGCTTCGGCAAGGAGCGCCCGGCCGCCCAAGGCAGCACCGAGGAAGCCTGGTCCAAGAACCGCCGCGTCGAGCTCAAGGACAAGTGATGCGTGGCCTGCGCCTGATGCGACTGACGCTCCTGGCCCTCGCCGCAGGCGCGGCCTTCATGCAGCCGGCTCGCGCCGGCTTGTTCGAGGACGACGAGGCCCGCAAGGCCATCCTGGAATTGCGCGCCAAGATCCAGGCCAACGACGACGCTGCCAAGCAGCGCGCCGAGCAGCTCAACACGCTGGTCCAGGATCAGCTCCAGCCCCTGCGCCGCAGCATGCTGGAGCTGAACAGCCAGCTCGACGGGCTGCGCGGCGAGGTCGCCAAGCTGCGCGGCACCAACGAGCAACTGGCTCGCGATCTGTCCGACACCCAGCGCAAGCTGGTCGATCAGACGCAGTCCGTCGACGCCCGCCTGAAGCCGCTGGAGCCGCAGAAGGTGGCCCTGGACGGCCGTGAGTTCCAGGTCGCCCCCGATGAACGCGGTCAGTACGACGCCGCCGTCGGCCTCGTGCGCCGCGGCGATTTCGCCGAGGCCGTTGCCGCGCTGAACGCCTTCCTCAAGCGCTACCCCGCCAGCGGCTACACCGACTCGGTGCGCTTCTGGCTCGGCAACGCCCAGTACGGCAAGCGTGACTACAAAGACGCGATCGCCACCTTCAAGGCCTTCATCGCCGGCAACCCGGACCACCCGCGTGCCGCCGAAGCCCTGCTCGCGCTGGCCAACTGCCAGGCCGAGCTGAAGGACAACAAGGCCGCGCGGCGCAGCATCGAAGACCTCATCAAGGCCTACCCCGGCACTGAAGCCGCGCAAGCCGGCAAAGAGCGCCTGGCCAGCCTGAAGTGATGGCCGCAGATCAGCAGGATGCTGATCTGGAGCGTCGCTTCGGCGGCCTGCGCCGCCTGCATGGCGACGCCGCCTATCAGCGCCTGCGCACTGCACGTTTCGCGGTCGTGGGCCTGGGTGGCGTCGGCTCCTGGGCCGTCGAGGCCCTGGCCCGCAGCGGCGCGGCCGAGCTGACGCTGATCGACCTTGACCAGGTCTCCGAATCCAACATCAACCGCCAGATCCAGGCCCTGGGTTCGACCGTCGGCATGGCCAAGGCCGAAGCCCTGCGACTTCGCATCGCCGACATCCACCCTGGCTGCGCCGTGCGCGTCATCGAGGAATTCGTCGAGCCCGACAACTGGCCGGCCTTGATCGGCGATGCGCAGTTCGACGGCCTCATCGACTGCTGCGACCAGGTCCGCGCCAAGGCCACGTTGGCCGCCTGGGCGCGTGAACGCGGTCTGCCTTTCGTCACCGTTGGCGCCGCCGGCGGCAAGCGCGAGCCGCATCGCGTGCAACTGGACGACCTCAGTGCCACGACGCATGACCCGCTGCTCGCCTCGCTGCGCCAACGCCTGCGCAAGCATCACGGCGCGCCGCGCACGGGCAGGCTGGATGTGGCCTGCGTCTACTCGCTCGAGCCCGTGCACCTGCCGCAGCAGGGTGAGGGCGACGCTTGTGATGTCGATGGCAGCCTGAATTGTCACGGCTACGGCTCCAGCGTCACCGTCACGGCGACCTTCGGGCTATGCGCCGCCGCGGAGTTGCAGCGCCTGCATGTGCTTCGCAAATCAGCTTGACGGCGCTTGAATGAAAGTTCTTGTCGAGTGCCGAAAAACCTGCCTATAATGGCGGGCTCTGCTTGACACGGGACGTTAGCTCAGTCGGTAGAGCAGCGGACTTTTAATCCGTTGGTCGCAGGTTCGAATCCTGCACGTCCCACCAGGTTTTTCAGTGCTGATTCGACGGAATCAACGCTACAATCACTGGCTCAGCGCGGTACGCCGAGTTGAATCAGGGCTCTTAGCTCAGTTGGTAGAGCAGCGGACTCTTAATCCGTAGGTCGAGTGTTCGAGTCACTCAGGGCCCACCAAATCAGCTTCCGGCACGTCCGGTAGCGCAAAAAACCCCTTACGAATCAACGCGTAAGGGGTTTTTTGTTGTCCGCATCAAGGCGCCAGCCTCGGGCTGCAGCAGACGGTCCCACCACGGCGTCTCGCCGATCTCGGCACGCAAGTGGTCGATGAACAGCCTGGCCTTTGTCGCATGGCTGCGCCCCGGCAGGCGCACGGCATGGATGGCCGGCATGCCGGGCGAGGCGGCCGCCGCGGCTTCCTCGGGAAACAGGGCGATCAGTTCGCCCGAGCGCAGCTGGTTGCACACCACCCAGGTGGCGATGTGGATCACGCCCAGGCCTTGCAGGGCGGCTTGCAGCATGCCGTCCTTGTCGTCGGTGCGTAAGGGGCCGCGCACGGGCAGGGGCTGGTTGCGGTTGATGCCGGCGTAGCGCCAGACGAAGCCAGGCGCCGGGGGCGTGGCGACGGTGATGCAGGCGTGCTCCATCAGATCCAGCGGGCTGGTCGGGTGGCCGGCGCGGGCGAGGTAGGCCGGGCTGGCGCAGGTGACCAGGCGCACCGGCGCCAGCGTCGTGGCACGCAGGTCGCTGTCGGGCAGCAGGCCGATGCGGATGGCGACGTCCATGCGCTGCTCGGAGAGGTCGATGACCTGGTCGATGAGATGCAGGTCAACCTCGATGTCCGGGTAGCGCCGCAAAAAGCTGGCCAGCGCGCTGACGACATGCTGGCGGCCGAACACGGTGGGCGCCGTCACCGTCAGCAGGCCGCGCGGGTCGCCGTCGCCGGCCTGGAGGGCCTCCTTGGCGCCGGCCAACTCACCGAGGATGTTGCGCGCCCGGGGCAGGAACTGCTCGCCGGCGTCGGTCAGCGCCAGGCGGCGCGGGCTGCGGTGGAAGAGCTTGGCGCCAAGCTCGACCTCCAGCGCGTCGATCTTGCGCGTGACCGAGGACACGGCGACGTCCTGGCGGCGCGCGACCTCCGAGAAGCTGCCGTGAGCGGCGACGGCGAGGAAGGTGTCCAGGGCTTCGATCATGGCTTGAGTCTTTGCGAATTTCGCAAACTTCATTTGCGTTGGACATGATTGTTCCGAGAAACGCAAAACAAAACAATGCACTCCGTTTCGCGAACGAACCCAACTTCTCACCGAAAGCCGCAAATGACTTCCTCCCATCCCTTCCCCGCTCCGTCCCCCCATCGCCGCACTGCTCTTGGCCGCCTGGCGTTGGTGTCCGCGCTGGCGCTTGCCGGGCTGGCCTTCGCCAGCCTACCCGTGCCGGCCGAAGCCGCCGCGCCGCAGCAGAAGACGCAGGCACCCGGCTGGTACCGCCTGATGCTTGGCAGCTTCGAGGTCACGTCGCTGAGCGACGGCACGGTCGGTCTGCCGGTCGACCAGCTCCTGCACGCGCCGGCCGGGCGGGTCGCCGAGGGCCTGAAGCAGCATTTCCAGCAGGCGCCGCTGGAGACCTCGGTCAATGCCTGGTTGATCAACACCGGCAGCCGCCTCGTGCTGGTGGACGCCGGCGCGGGCACGCTGTTCGGGCCGACGCTGGGCAAGCTGGTGGCGCAGATCCGCGCGGCGGGCTACCAGCCCGAGCAGGTCGACGACATCCTCATCACCCACATGCACCCGGACCATGTCGGCGGCCTGGCGGCGGGCGGCGAGCGCGCGTTCCCCAACGCAACGGTGCATGGCAGCAAGGCCGATGCCGACTATTGGCTGTCACAGGCCAAGGCGGACGCTGCGCCCAAGGAGAGGAAGGGCTTCTTCCAGGGCGCGATGGCGTCGCTGACGCCCTATGTGCAGGCGGGGCGATTCCAGCCCTTCGAGCGCGATGGCGAGATCCTGCCGGGCATCAGCGCCCTCGCCGCACCTGGCCACACGGCCGGGCATGCGGTCTACGCGGTGGAGAGCCAGGGCCAGCGCCTGGTGCTCGTGGGCGACCTTATCCACGTCGCCTCCGTGCAGCTTGCTTCGCCGGAGGTGACCATCGCCTTCGACAGCGACGAGCCCCAGGCCGCCAGGAGCCGTGCCCGCGTGTTTGCCGAACTGGCCAGGGACGGCAGTCTCGTCGCGGTGAGCCACTTCAACTTCCCCGGCATCGGCCGCCTGCGCCAGGAAGGCAAGGGCTGGCAGTGGCTGCCGCTGGACTACCGCAGCCAGGTGAATTGAAGGTCAGGGCGGCAGCGGCCGGGCGCTGCCGTTCAGGCTGCCCGCCGGGTAGTTGTCGTTGAAGAGCTGCCACACCCGGCCCGACCTGGCCGCCTGCTTGAGGGCTGTGCGCAGCAGGAGCCGGTCGGCGTCGTTCAGGCTGTGCCGGGACAGGTAGACGCCGCTCTCCCCCCAGTCCAGTTCTACCAGCGGCTCAACGTGAACCTGCCTGGCGAGCGGGGCCAGGTCGGCCTCCTGGGCTAGCGTGGCGATGAGAATGCTGGCCGTCATCACGGTGCCCTGGGCCAGGCCCTGGCGCAGCGCGCGGGCCACGCCGGCAGCGTCGGGTTCCTCGACGAGCCGGTGCTGGGCGCGCAGCGTGGCGAGGGCCTGGTCGTAGGCCGGGCCATAGGTGAAGCTGCGGATTACCGCCAGCTTGTAGCCGCGCCGGGCGAGCAACTCGGCCAGCGAGCGCGGCGTCTGCCGCTCACGCTGCAGCGTCACCAGGCTGGCGCGCACCTGCACGAGGGGGACGAACTCGCCATGGACATCGCGAGAGGGTGCGTGGGCGGCGGGCAACAGCAGGTCGGCCTGGCCGGACTCGAACATCTGCTGCAGCCGGGCGCGCGGCACGCGGTGCATCTTGAACTCACAACCGTGGGCGGCGCCCAGTTCGCGCAGCAGCGTGGGATACAGGCCGACGATGCGTTCGCCGTCGAAGCTGACGCTGACGCCAACCGGCGCCAGCGGTACCTCGACCGGCCGGGAGCAGCCGGCCTGCGCAGCGGCAGCCGCCAGCAGGCCCCATGCCCAAATGCCTGATCGCGCCCTTGCGTTCATGCCCCTCGGTTCCGCCATGTTTTGTGCCGATTGTGAGCCCCCGCAGCCCGGCGCTCCAGCGCGTCGAACAGCAGTTGCACGGCGATGGCCAGCACGGCGGCGGGCATGGCGCCGGCCAGCATCAGCGCGCTGTCGTTGACGGCCAGGCCGGCGACGATGCGCTCGCCCAGGCCGCCGGCGCCCACAAACGCCGCCACCGTGGCCGTGCCCACGTTGGTGACGGCCGCCGTCTTCACGCCAGCCATCAGCGTGGGCAGGGCCAGTGGCAGCTCAACGCTGCGCAGCGCCTGGGCGCGCGTTAGGCCCAGCGCGAGCGCGGCGTCAAGCAGGCCGGTGGACACGGCCTGCAGACCCGCGTGGGTGTTGCGCACGATGGGCAGCAGCGCGTAGACGAACAGGGCCAGCAGGGCCGGGACGAAACCGATGCGGCCCACCAGCGCGATCAGGAAGGCCAGCAGGGCCAGCGAGGGCAGGGTCTGCAGCAGACCGGTGACGGCCATGACCGGCGCGGCCAGGCGCGGCAGGCGGTGCGCCGCGATGCCCAGTGGCACGGCCACAGCAATGGCCAGCGCCAGCGAGCCGAGCACGAGGGCCAGATGCTGGGCGAGCAGCTTGGCGAGATCGGGCGCCAGCAGCCGCGCAACGAAGCCCTGCGGCGCTGCGGCGCTGGGCGCGCCCTGCAGAAAGGCGCGCGCCACGTCCGCAAACAGCCAGCCCTCCAGCTCGGCGGCGGCGTTGAGCTGGATCATGCGCGCCTCGGTCAGCCGCCCGGCCAGGCCTTGCAGCGGCTTCTCGTCCACCGCCGCGCGCATCAGCAGCACGGCGTCGTAGCGCGGGAAGAAAGCGCGGTCGTCGCGCAGCACGCGCACCGGCTGGCGGGCGAGCTGGGCGTCGGTGGTGTAGACGTCGATGAGGTCGACCTGGCCGCCGGCCAGCGCCTGGTAGGCCAGGCCGTGGTCCAGGCCGCTGCCAGGCTGCAGCGTCAGGCCGTAGGCGCGCTGCAGCGCCGGCCAGCCGTCGGCGCGGGCGATGAATTCATGCGACAGGCCGGGCTTGAGCGTCGGCGCCTTGGCTGCCAGCTCCGAGATCGTCGCAATGCCCAGCCGCGCGGCATCGGCCTCGCGCATCGCCAGCGCATAGCTGTTGTTGAAGCCCAGCGGCACGCCGGCCTTGAGGCCCAACGGCTTGAGCCAGGCGTTGATCTGCTCCAGCGGCGCCTGCGCGTCGGCGGCGGCGTCGCGCTTTAGCAGCTCGCGCACGATGGTGCCGGTGTACTCGGGGTAGACGTCAATCTGCCCCTGCTGCAAGGCGGTGGCCAGGATGGCGGTGTTGCCCAGGCCCTGGCGGTGCTCTGCGGGGATACCCTGATTTATTAGTGTTACACTAATGAGTTCGCCGAGCAGATAGCTTTCAGTGAAACGCTTGGACCCCACCTTCACAGGTTGGGCATGCGCATTGCCCAAAAGGGCAGTCGCGCAAGCCGCAAGGACGAGGCGGAGCAGCAGGCGGCAAGTCATGGCCGTCATATTGCCTGAGGCGAAGTAGGTTCAGTCCTACCCCCGCTTCTGATCGTCTCCGAAAGACTGGGCGCGATGCCGCACCTAGAGTTGTAAGTCCAGCCCCCAGGAAGGAGCACAAGATGTCCCGCGCCACCGATCATTTGCTGCGTCAGCATCTCGAAAGCCTTGGCGCGCACCTGCGCCAATGCCGAACCCTGTCTGACCGCAGCCACCGAGCCCTGTGCTCGCTCGAAACCATCAACGCCGTTGTCGGCCAGCGCCTGTTCACGACGGTGCTGCTTGGCGGCCTGGTCATGGCGCTCTTCCTTGGCGTCTCGGCCTAGCGCCAGGCGGCAAAGCTTGCCGAAGAAAAAGGCGGCCCTGCGGGGCCGCTTTCCTTTTTTGCCGCTGTGTTTCAAACCAGAGCGGGTTCGGCCCGGGGCGCCGAGGCGTGCTCCGAGGCCGGCACCCACAGCTTGAGGTCGCCCGGCACCTCGGCCAGCACCAGCGCGGTGCCCGGCGCGAGCAGCGTGTAGCCGGCCGGCACCCTGGACTGGGCGGACGCCCGTTGCACTAACACCTCCACCTGGCGGCCTTCCACCGCCAGCCGCACGCGTGCCTGGGACCAGTGCGGCGGCAGGCAGGGCTGCACGCGCAGCTCGCCGTGGCTCAGGCGCACGCCGCAGATGGACTCGACGGCCGCGCGCAGCAGCCAGCCGGCCGCACCCGTGTACCAGCTCCAGCCGCCGCGGCCCGCGTGGGGCTGCGCGGTCTCGATGTCACCCGCCACGGCAAACGGCTCCAGCCCGTAGACGGCGCCATGCGCGCCGCGGTGGGCCGGGCTGATCGCCGTGAACGCGGCCCAGGCACGTTCGGCCTGGCCGAGATGGGCGCTGGCCATCAGCGCCCAGGTGGCGGCGTGGTTGTACTGGCCGCCGTTCTCGCGCACGCCGCCTGGGTAGGCCTGGATGTAGCCGGCCTCGGGTTCATGGTCCTTCAAGGGCGGCCACAGCAGGCGCAGCAGGTGGGCGTCGCGGTCGTGCAGTTCGCGCCAGGCGCTGTCCAGGGCCTGAGCGGCGCGCTCAGGGCGGGCGGCGCCAGTGAGCACGGCCCAGGCCTGCACGATCAGGTCGATGCGGCATTCGCTGGCCGTGTGCGTGCCCAGCACCGAGCCGTCGTCGAACCAGCCGCGGCGGTACCACTCGCCGTCCCAGGCGTTGGCGTCCAGCGCCGCGCTGAGCTTGTCGCGCGCGCGCTTCCAGGTTTCGGCGCGGGCCTGCTCGCCGCGGGCGATGGCCATGGGGCGCAGCGCGTCGATGACGGCGCACAGGAAGAAGCCCATCCACACCGACTCGCCGCGCCCTTCGGCGCCAACGCGGTTCATGCCGTCGTTCCAGTCGCCGGTGCCGAACAGCGGCAGGCCGTGGGAGCCGACCGGCAGGCTCACGTCGATGGAGCGCGCCGCGTGCTCGTAGAGGCTGGCGGTGTCGGCGCTGATGAATGGTGTTTCGTAGATGTCCTCGGCGCCCTCGGGCACGGCGCGGCCTTCGATGAAGGGCAGTTGCTCGTCGGCCAGCGCCGTGTCGCCGGTGCGCTCGGTGTACAGCGCCAGGGCCAGCGCCAGCCAGAGCCGGTCGTCGGCGAAATGCGTGCGCACGCCGGCGCCAGCGGGCTCGTGCCACCAGTGCTGCACGTCGCCCTGCGGGAACTGGCGGCGTGCGTGGCGGCGGATCTGCTCGGCCAGGCGCTCGGGTGCGTGCTGCACCAGCGCCATCGCGTCCTGCAACTGGTCGCGAAAGCCAAAGGCGCCGCCGGCCTGGAAGAAGCCGGCGCGACCCCAGATGCGGCAGGCCAGCACTTGCGTGGGCAGCCAGTGGTTGACGAGGGCGTCGAAGCCGGCGTCGGGCGTGGCCACCTGCACCGGGGCGCTCAAGTTGCGCCAGACCTGGCGTTGTGCGGCCAGGCGCTGCAGCGGGTCCACCTTCCAGGCCTCGCGGGCCCGCTCGCGCGCCGCGTTCAGGCTGGGCGCATGGCCTAACAGCACGGTCGCGTGCCAGGCGTGGCCGGCCTCAAGGCGCAACGGCACGGCCAGCAGCGCGGCGGCGTCGGTGTTGGGTCCGGCCTGGCCGTCCAGCGCGTGCGGCATGACGAGACGGCCCTCGTCGTCGAACAGCAGGCGGCGGTCGCCGCTGGCCTCGATGGCGGCATTCCACAGCCGCGGCGGGTTCAGGTCGGCGGCAAAGCCGGCCTCGTGCGGCCAGGGCCACAGCGCATGGTCCTCGGCCAGGCTGTCGACCTGGTCGGGCGTCACGTCGCCACCGCGCGTCGGGCGCAGCGCCAGCCAGGCGGTGTGGCCACCAAAGCCGTTGAGGCCATCGGCCTGCGTGGCCAGCACCAGCAGCGGCACGTCGCTGGCGTTGCTGGGCGTCGGCGCTTCGATGCGCGTGACCACGCTGCGGCGCGCGCTGCTGTCCATGCCCAGCTGCCATTGCGCGCCGGCCAGCAGGCGCAGGCGGCGCGGCGCGCTGCCGGGCGCGGCGTGCAGCTCGACCTGGCATTGGCGCACGGCGGTGCTGGCGTCCACCGTCCAGCGCAGGCGCACGACGAGGTGGGGCAGCGTGAAGGCCAGCGCCGTGGCGCCGGGCAGGTGGGCCACCGGCTGGTGGGCGCTGGCGCGGCCCAGCAGCCAGGCGCAGCCGCTGTCCAGGCAATGCAGGATCAGCCACTCGCCAGGGCTGTCCAGCAGCGCGTCGTTGGACCAGGGCGTGATCTGGTGCAGCCGGCTGTTGCCGGCCCAGGCCATGCCGGCGCCACGCTCCGACACCTGGCAGCCAAAGCTCTCGTTGGCGATGACGTTGACCCAGGGGCGCGGCGGCTGGCTGGCGGGCGCCAGCTCGAAGACGCATGCACCGCTGGCGGCGTCGAAGTCGTGCGGCGGCTGGGCCGCGCCAGGCTCGGCCGGGCTCCACAGCACATGGGTGGCGAGCGCGGCGCGGCGGGCCTTGGCGGCCTGCTCATGCGGCGCGGCTATGCGCTCCAGCTGCTGGGCCAGCGGCCGGCCGTCGGCAAACCAGCGCACGCGGGCGAGCAGGTTCAGCGCGAAGCGGGTGTCGTCCTGCACGGCGCCGTCGGACAGCACATGCAGCCGCGCACGGCCGCGCTGCTGCTGCTCTGCCAGGGAGCGCAGTGCGCGCGACACCGGCGCCAGGTAGGAGGCGGGCTCGGCGTCCAGCACGACGATGTCCACCGCCAGCGGGCTGCCCTGGGCCTGCAGCAGCGCGCAGAGCTCGCGCACCATCAGCACGCCGGTCGTGTCAGCCACGCGGATGAGGATGATGGGTGCGTCGCCCGACACGCCGTGGCGCCACAGCGCGTCGCGCTGGAAGCTGCCCTCCAGCGCCGGCACGCCGTCGCGTGCGGCTTGCGAGGTCAGCAGCGTCTGCAGCGCCAGGCCCGCGCGCCAGGCGCCCGGGGCCAGGCCGGCGCCCTGCGTGCGCACGCCGGCCATGGTGTGGGCCAGCATCAGCGTGCGCTCGCGCAGGGCGGTCTGGGCCAGCTTGTCGAGCGCGTGGTTGAGCGTCTGCGCCTCGGGCGCGGCGGCGGTGGCGATGGTCAGCGTGATGCGCCCGCCGGGTGGCAGCGTCAGGGCCAGGTGCAGCAGCGAGATGGGGTCGTTGCCCGTGTCCAGCGCGCCGGCCTCGGTGCTCAGCCCAGGCAGAGCACCGCTGCGCAGCGCCTTGGCCTCGGCGCGGGCAATCGCGCCGCCGGGCTGGCCGGCGCGGCCACCACGGGCTAGCCAGTGGGCGCGGTCGGCGCCGGCCTGCAGGCGGTCCAGCCGCGCGCCCCCTTCCGCCTCCACGCCAACGAGGGCATGCACCGCATAAAGCGGCGCCTCCTTGTGGCCGCGCGGCAGGCGCTGCCAGTGCAGGGCGCGCTGCTCGGGAGCCCAGCGTGCCTGCAGGAAGAGCTTGCCGAAAGCCGGGTGGGCCAGGTCGGCACGGGCCGGCGCCAGCACGGGCTCGAAGCTGGACACCAGCGCGATGCGGCGCTCGCGGTCGGACAGATTGCGCAGCGTGATGCGGCGCAGCTCGACGTCGTCTTCCACCGCCACCCAGACCTCGGTCTGCGCGTGCAACTGCTCGCCCTCGGCCGTGAACTGCGCGCTGGCCGGGTGCAGGCGGGCGCTGTAGCGCCACTGCGGGCCAGGCGTGGGCCGCAGCGTCAGCGACCGCCAGGGATTGACCTCAGCACCTCCGCGCCAGTGGCCCTCGGCGGTGACGGGCCAGGGCGTGTCCAGGTCGCGCAGGTGCAGGTGGTGGCCCAGCAGGTCCTGCGCGAGGTCGTCGTGCCAGCGGTTCACCAGCACCTGCGCGCCGGGCTCGCCGAACATCAGCGCGCCGCCGCCGTGCTCGCGCAGCATGGCGGTGAGGCGGCCATGGCCCAGCCAGGCGGTGGCGGGCAGGGCGCGGCCGCGCGTGTCGGGCACGACCAGGGAGATATGGGCGCGGCGCGGCGCGGCGCGCGTGGGCGTGACGGGCGGTTCCTTCAGCGGCGGCACCTCGTGCGGGGCGCGCTCGTGCAGCAGCCAGCGCACGGCGGACAGGCGCGGCTCGGCGTCAGCCCAGCGCTGCGGCGCGCCGCCGCACAACACCTCGGTCAGCGCCACGAGGGCCATGCCCTGGTGATGGCTCATGGATGTGCCGATGCGCTGCACGCGCGGGCCGGTGCGGGCCGGCGCGTCCTCGCTGTCGCTCGGCGTCTCCGGCTGGCGGCTGGCGGTGTAGTCCAGCGCCTCCATGAAGCCATGCTCGTGGCGTGCGCCCAGGGCTTGCAGATGGCGCAGGTTGGCCACCGCCGCGCGCGGCATCACCATGGTCGCCATGAGGCTGGCGTAGGGGGCGATGACGACCTCCTCGGGCGGCGTGTCGCGCAGCGCCAGGGCGGCGTTGCCCTGCGGGCCGTACTGGTAGGCCAGGCTCTCGTCGCGCTTGGCATAGGCGCTTTCGGACACGCCCCAGGGCAGGCCCTTGGCCTTGCCGGCGCGGATCTGCTCCATGACGGTGGCGCGCGCAGCCTCTTCCAACGCGCTGCCGGCGGGCTCGTCCAGCACCAGGGACGGCATCAGCATTTCGAACATCGAGCCCGACCAGCTCTTCAGCCCGGTCACGGCGCCGCGCGAGAAGAAGGGCCGGCCCAGCGCGCCCCAGTGAGAGGCAGGCAGGTCGCCCTTGGCGATGCCGACGAGGCTGGTCAGGCGGGCCTCGGAGCACAGCAGGTCATAGTGGTTCATGTCCAGCCGCTCGCCGCCGGGCTCGACGCCCGGGGGCGCGACGGCGCCGATGTGCAGCAGGCGGCGCTGCGTGTCGTAGAGCCAGGTGAAGTCGTGCGCCAGCGCCATGGCACGGGCGCGGTTGGCCACCTCGTCCAGCGCCTGCGCCACCTCGGGCGGCGGCGGGAAGCCGTCGCCGCCGCGCGCAAAGCCCTCGCAGGCCGCCGCCACGACGAGCAGGTGGGCGCAGAGGTTGCCGCTGTCCACAGCCGACACGTAATGCGGCTCCAACACGGCCAGGCGCTGCGTGTCCATCCAGTTGTAGAGATGGCCGCGGTGCTTGGGGAGCTTGTCCACGGTGTCCAGCGTGCGCTTGATGCGCTCGGCCAGGCCCACGTCGTGCAGCCAGCCGAACTCGCGCGCGCAGCAGGCCGACAGCAGGTACAGGCCGATGTTGGTGGGCGAGGTGCGGTGGGCGACGGCGATGTCGGGATCGAACTGCACGTTGTCGGGTGGCAGGTCGTTGTCGTCCTTGGTGACCCAGCGCTCGAACCAGCGCCAGGTGTCGCGCGCCACGCCCAGCAGGTAGTGGCGGCCGTCGTCGTCGATGGCTTCGCGGCGCGGCCGGGCACGCGGCCGGCTGGCCAGCGCGATCCACAGTGGCGACAGCAGCCAGGCCGCCAGCAGCGGCAGGGCGATGTGCCAGGCGACGTCCAGCCCGACGAAGTTGGCGTTGACCAGCAGCGTGATGAGCACGCCGGTGGCCAGTGTGAGCTTGCGGTGCTGGCGCCACAGCGGCAGCCATTCGGTGCGGGCGGCGGCTTCTGCGGCGTCGGCCGTCGTCCACTCCAGCAGGCCGCGGTGCGTGACCTTCTGGCGCCAGACGGCGCGGGCGATGGCGTCCAGCTGCAGCCAGGTCGTGGCCGGCAGCATCGCCAAGTGCCACAACGTGCCGGCCGCCGTGCGGCTCAGTTCGATGGCGGCCTGGCGGTAGAAACGCGGCAGCGAGATGCGGTCACGCGCCGGCGCGCAGGCGGCCAGCGCGCCCATCAGCGGCCCGACGCCGAAGGCCGCTGCGACGGCGACCAGCGCCCAGCCCGGCGACAGGCCCAGGCCCAGCCATGACGTGACCAGCAGCAGCAGCGAGGCGGGTGCGACGAGACTGCGGCGCAGGTTGTCCAGCATCTTCCACACGTGCACGGCGCGCAGGCCCCAGCGGCGCGGGTGATTGATGAAGGGCAGCAGTTGCCAGTCGCCACGCGTCCAGCGGTGGATGCGCGCGGCGGCCACGTCGGCATGCATGGGCGCGGCCTCCACCAGCACCACGTCGCTGACGCCAGCGCAGCGCATCAGCGAGCCTTCCAGCAGGTCGTGGCTCAGGACCTGGCTCTCGGGCAGGCGGTGGGCCAGCACCTGGGCGGCTGCGTGCACGTCGATCAGTCCCTTGCCGGTGGCGCTGCCTTCGTCGAACAGGTCCTGGTAGACCTCGGACGCGGCGTTGCTGTACGGGTCCAGCCCCGGCTGACCGGCGAACAGGCTGTGGAACCAGGTGCCGTGCACGGTGGAGCTGCCGGCGGCCGTGGCCAGCGGTGTGGCAATGCGCGGCTGCAGCATGCCGTGGCCGTGCACGACGGTGATGGCGCCGCGCGCGGAGGTCTGCACGCGCGGGCGGTTCAGCGGGTGGGCGGCAATGGCCACCAGCTCACGCAGGGTGCCCGGGGGCAGGGCGGTGTCGCTGTCCAGCGTGACGAGGTGGCGAATGCCGGGGGCCGGTGTGGACAGCGCGCCGAGGTCGATGAAGCGGTCGGGGAGCGTCTGGGTATCCAAAGTTGCAGGGTCGGCCGCCAGCAGCGCGACCAACGCTTCCGTCTTGCCGCGCTTGCGCTCCCAGCCAATCCACTTCTGCTCGGTCTCGCTCCAGCGGCGCTCGCGGTGCAACAGCAGGAAGCGCGGCAGGCCGCCGCAGCTGGGGCCGTAGCGCTGGTTCAAGGCCTCGACGCCGGTGCGGGCGCGCAGCAGCAGCTCGCTGTCCTGCGGCAGGTGCTCGACCTTAGCGTCGCCAAAGTCGCTGAGCAGCGCGAACTGGGCTTCGCCCTCCAGGTTGGCGAGGTGGTGGCGCTCCAGCTGGGCCAGCAGCGTCGCGATGCCCTTGGCGCGCGTCAGCATGCAGGGGATGACGACCAGGGTGCGCGCCTCGGCCGGGATGCCGCCGGGCCAGGACAGGCGCGGCAGCCGCAGCGGCCGGGAGCTTTCGCTGATCAGGCGGTTGGCCAGGGCGACGATGGCCTCACTGGCCGGCAGCGCCGCCAGCAGCGCGGCGGCCACCGTCATCGGCCAGCCGGCGTCGTACGCCAGGCCCAGCGCGAGCAGGAAAGTCATCGCGGCGATGCTGAGCCCGGCCAGGCTGGACAGGTAGACGGCGGTGCGGTGGCGCAGCAGCAGGCCTGCGGCCCGCTCGGCCCAGAAATCGCGGATGCGCAGCGCCGACAGCAGTTGCGGCCGGCCACGGCCGGTCAGCCAGTGCAGCGGCGCGCGCTCGGCGGCGTCGGCTGCCCGGGCCGGGTCGTTGCAAAGCCCGCGCAGGACCTCGGCCACGTCGGCCTCAGCCAAGCTGTGCCGGGCCGCCAGCGCCTCGATGGCGTGCACGGCGCGGTCCTGCGTGCTGTCCTGCTCCTGGCGATAGATGTCGATGCGGTTCAGCGCCTTCAGCGCCGGGTGCACGGCCTCGAACAGGCTGGCCCAGTCGGCCGCGCCCAGGCGGCGCAGGCTGCCAATGGCGTTGCGGATGCTCTGGTGGTCGGCCGCGCCCTCGGTCTGCTCGGCGTCCTGGGCGGCGGCGGCATCGGGCAGCAGGCCGGTGATCCAGTCGCGCGCCGCTGCCCACGAGGACTCGGTCCCGTCGCCGTCCTCGTCCTCATGCGGCTGGCCGAGGGCACGGTCCACCAGGCGTTCATGCAGGCGCAGCGCCAGGGCCTGCACGGCAGGGTCGCGCGGCCATTGGGCTTGCCAGTTGGCAAGCTGCTGGCGCACGGCGTCGGGCTTCAGCTGCGGCAGCGCCTCGAAGAGCGCCTGCGCCCCGCGCCGCCCGAGATGACGCCAGGCGGCGCGCTCGGCCAGCCGGCGCAGGTTCTCCACCAGCACCACGCGCAGCGTGGACGGCAGCGCCCACAGCTCGCGCAGCGTCAGTGCCTGGGCATCGTGATGACCGTCCAGGAAATGCTGCATCAGCGTCATGTCCAGCGCGCTGTCGGCATGCGCCACCCAGGCCCAGGCCACGCCGTAAACGCGCGGCAGCCCCTGCAGCGGCTCGTCGGCTAGGCGTGGCAGGCGCTGGAAATAGCTGCGCGGCAGGTCGTGCAGCACCTCGTCGAGCTGCTGCTGCACCAGGCGGGCGTTGTCCAGCAGCCAGGCGTGGGCCGGGTCGGTGTCGGCCTGCAGGCCGTGTTCGGACAGCACCTCCAGCGCGGCGTCCCAGACCTGCAGATTGCTCTTCAAGCGCGGGAAGAAGGGGCGCGGCTTGCGGCTGTCATCCTCGACGCGCTGGGCAGTGGCGAGGCTGCGGCCATGCTCGGCAAAGCGCTCGGCGCCGAACTGCACGGCCCGCACCACCGCCGCCGCCGCTCCGGGGCCCGCCGCCACGCGGAGAAAGTCGGTCGCGGCGCCCGCGGGCGTCAGGTCTTGCGGCAGCGGTGCGGGCGTGAGAGGGGACGGCTCGGTCATGACTGCACTGTCCACGCGAGCGCGCGGGCACGGCGACGGCATGCGTGCCGAGCGGATGTCAGTGCAGTCCTACAGGTAGGGCGACATGCTGCACACTCGCTCACGATGCGAAAACTGCTGCGATTTGGGGCGGGTGTTCTAGGGGTGCTGCTGCTTTTTGTAGCGATGTTGCCGTGGCTGCTCTACGAGCTGGGGCTGAGCCGGTTCGACAAGTTGCCGGCGAGCCCCGCGCAGCTGGCGACGGCGGAAGAGCAGGCGCAGGCGTGGGCGCGTGCGCGTGGCGCGGGCATGCCGAAGATCGAGCCGATGAACCCGTACAGCTTCGTCTTCAATTTCTTCACACGAGACCCTGCCCACAACGCGACGCCGGGCGAGTCGGTCGCCCACCTCGCCGCATCCGACTACGCGCTGCAGCAGCGGCCCATGATGGGGAACGCGCATCTGGAGCGAGTGGCCTTGGCGATCTGGCTGACGCGCCACTGGACGACCGAAGAGCTGCTGACGGCGGCGGCCCATCCCGTCGTGATCACGTTCACGCCGCGCAAGCCGCGCCCGGTCAGCGCTGAGCCCTGAGCCGGCCGGCCAGTTCCACGTAGTCTGGCGCTGCCCGCGCCGGCGTCGCATCCGTGAGGTGGGCGCGCAGCACGCGCTTGAGCGTCTCGGGCTGCGGCGTCAGCGGGCCGGCGAAGCGGATGTGCTCGTCGTCGGCGATCAGCAGCGTCGGGAAGGTCTCGATGTCCAGGTCGCCGATCAGCTCCGCCTCGTCCTCGATGTCTATCCAGCGGATGCGCAGGCCGGCCTGCGGCAGCTCGGCGCAGGCGGCCTCAAAGACTTGTTGGTAGGACTCGCAGGTGCGGCACCAGGCGGCGCAGAGGCAGGCGACGTGAACGGTCATGGGGCGGCATGGTGCCATGGCGGCAGAGGCAGGCGCTGGCATGCCAGCATTGGCCGCCGGATTGACGGTGATTGCTGTTGCGATAAAACCTTCATCCAACGGCAACAGCCATCAGGGAGCCTCCATTGCGTTTCTTCGTCCTCCTCGCCGCGCTGGCAATGGCAAGCGCGCCCGCCACTGCCGTTGAATTGACCGTGGTGACCACTAAGGGATACGTCCGGTTCGAGGTGCCTGACGAATGGACGGTCCTGAAGGCACAGACCAAGCCGCCGGTCTCGGCGTTGGCGTTTCAGATTGCCAACCCCGCCGACGAAGGTACTCCGCACTCCACCAATGTCGCGGTCTCGTTGATGGATACGAAGACGGAGGCGGGCAAGAAGGCGGCGTCTCGTATCGGTGTGCAGTACGGGAGCGCCTCACCTGTGGTGAGCCAGGAGGGTGCCTGGACGCTCTACTCGCAAGGCGCTGATCAGGGCGGCGTCAGATATCAAGTCGTTGATGCCGCGCGCGACATCGCCGATGTTGTCGTCTCCATCCGCTTCGCCTGGCCGGAACTGCCGGCCAATGGCGCGGGCTACAACGAGGCCATGCGCGCGGCACTGCGAGGCGTTCAGAACTCGGTGTCGGGCGGCCTTGGAATTCCGCCACCGAGGCCGGGCGAAGTGATTCGCCGCCCGGCACAGTGAAGCGGGTGGAGATCAGCCGGCCAGAGGCAACTCAACTCGCGCGTCCAGCCCGGCGATACGACCGCTGTCCAGGCGATTGCCCAAGCCCAATTGCCCGCCCAGTGAATGCACCAGCGCCTGGCAGATGGCCAGGCCCAGGCCCGAGCCCTTGCTGGCGTGGCCGACGGCGAAGGGCAGGAAGAGGCGCTGCTGCTGCTCCGCCGTCAGGCCCGGCCCGCCGTCGGCGATGAGCAGCCGCGCGGTGCCCGCCTGCACCGTCAGCGCGATGCTCAGGCCGCCACCGGCCGGTGTGTGCTGGATGGCGTTGTGCAGCAGGTTGCGCGTCAGCTCGCGCAGCGCCCATTCGTGGCTGGCGATGGGCGCCGGCTCGGTGTGGATGTCGAAGTCCAGCCCCTGCTTGGCGATCAGTGGCGCCAGGTCCAGAGCCACGGCGCGCACGATCCCGGCCCAGTCCTGCGTCGGCATGGCCTCGCCCTGCTGGCGCATCTGCTCGGCGCGGGCCAGGGCCAGCATCTGGTTGGCGAGCTCGGTGGCGCGGGCCACGGTGGTGTCGATCTCGGCCAGTGCCTGCAGCGGCTCCACGTCGCCCTGGCGGGCCGATTGCACTTGCACCTTCAGCACGGCCAGTGGCGTGCGAAGCTGGTGGGAGGCATCGCGCACAAAACGCTTCTGGTGCTCCAGCAGCCGCGCCTGGCGGGCCAGCGCGTCGTTGGTGGCGACGATCAGCGGTGCCAGCTCGGCCGGCATGTCGGGCGCCTGCAGGGGGCTGAGATCATCGGCGTCGCGGGCCTGCAGCGCGGTGCTGAGTTCGCGCACCGGCCGCGTCGCGCGCTGCACCACGGTCCAGACGACGATGGCGATGACGGCCAGCAGCGCCGCCTGCCGCCACAGCGTGTGCAGCAAGACCTGGCGCGCCAGGCTGCGGCGCAGGGCCAGCGTCTCGGCCACCTGGATGATGGCTTGCCCCATGCCGGTCTGGCCGGCCACCGGCTGCACCAGCACGGCCATGCGCACCGGCTCACCGCGAAACGTGTCGTCGTAGAAGTCCACCAGTGCCGGGTAGGCGGCCTGGTCGGGCAGCTTGCCCTGCCAGGCTGGCAGGTCGTCGTAGCCCGACACCATCTCGCCCTTGAAGCCCAGCACCTTGAAGTACAGCCGGCTGCGGCTGTCGGTCTCGAAGGCTTCCAGCGCGGCATAGGGCACGGCCGCCACGAGCCGGGCCTGCTCGCCGCTGCCGTCCACGCCCAGCAGTTCGCCAATCGACTTGGCCGAGGCCAGCAGCGTGCGGTCATAGGCCGTGTCGACAGCGCGCAGGGTCTCGCGGTAGAGGCTGACGGTGTTGATGGCGATCAGCAGGCCCACCGGCAGCAGGATGCCCAGCAGCAGGCGGCTGCGCATGGACAGCCTAGCGAGACCTTTGGCCTGCTCAGTCATCTGCTTGGAGCAGATAGCCGAGCCCGCGCAGCGTGACGAGCTTGGCGCCGGTGGTGGCGAGGCGCTTGCGCAGGCGGTAGGCGACCACCTCGATGGCATCGGGCTGGGCGTCGGCTGCGTCGGCAAAGACAAGGTCGAACAGCTTGTCCTTGGCCACCGCCTGGCCGGGCCGAACGAGCAGCGCGCGCAGCAACGCGGTTTCGCGCGGTGGCAGGTCCAGCGGCTGGCCGTGGTGGACGACGGCGCCGCTTTCCACGTCCACGCGCAGGCCGCAGAAGCTGGGGGTTTCAATCGCCTTGAAGCCCTCGCTCGCCTGGCCCTGCCGGCGCACCAGCGCGCGGATGCGGGCTTCCAGTTCGTCCAGGTCGAAGGGCTTGGGCAGGTAGTCGTCGGCGCCGGTGTTCAGGCCCAGGATCTTGTCGCCCAGCGTGCCGCGCGCCGTGATGATGATGACCGGCGTGGTGAGGCCTTCGGCGCGCGCCTGGGCCAGCACGTCCAGGCCGTCGAGGCCGGGCATGGAGAGATCCAGCAGCACCACGTCGGGCAGGCTGGCGCGCCAGCGGCTCAGGGCCTTGGCGCCGTCGTCGCAGATGCCGACCTTGAAGCCGCGCCGCTCGAAGGAGCGTTGCAGCGTGGTCTGCATGGCGGTGTTGTCTTCGATCACCAGCAGCTTCATGGGGCGGCAGGCTAGCACCGGGTCACCTCACGACCGGGGTTGAGGTTTACCCCGACGGTTTGGACAGCCGATTGACAGCCTCGCCGTCGAGGATGGGCCCCCAAGAAGCACAGCCTTCTGCGCTGGACGCCAGCGCGCGGGCCCCCAAGAATGGCCCCTTCCAAGACCAAGGAGACAAGCATGCGTCGAGACACCTTTCTGAAGTCCCTCGCGGCCCTGGCCGCCACAGGCGCATTTCCGCTGGCCGCTGAGGCGGCCGGTGTGCCCATGAAGATGATGATCCCCGCCAACCCGGGCGGCGGCTGGGACACGACCGGCCGCGCCTTTGGCAAGGCGCTGCAGGATGCGGGCGTCGCGTCCTCCGTGCAGTACGAGAACAAGGGCGGCGCGGCCGGCGCGCTGGGCCTGGCCCAGTTCGTCAACGCCAGCAAGGGCGACCCGCATTCGCTGCTGGTCATGGGCGCCGTCATGCTGGGCGGCATCATCACCGGCAAGCCGCCGGTGAGCCTCTCGCAGGCCACGCCGATTGCCCGCCTCATCAGCGAATACAACGTCTTCGTCGTGCATGCCGCGTCGCCGCTGAAGACGATGAAGGACGTCGTCGAGATGCTCAAGAAGGACCCGGGCAGCGTCAAGTGGGGCGGCGGCTCGCGCGGCGCCACCGAGCACATCGCCGCAGCCATGATCGCCCGCGACCAGGGCGTGGACGCGTCCAAGATCAACTACGTGCCCTTCCGCGGCGGCGGTGAGGCGACGGCGGCCATCCTGGGCGGCAACGTCACCATCGGCGGCAGCGGCTTCAGCGAATTCCAGCCCTACCTGGAGAGCGGCAAGATGCGCGCCATCGCCGTCACGTCGCCCACCCGCATCAAGGGCCTGAACGCGCCGACGCTGAAGGAACTGGGCATCGATGTCGAGATCGGCAACTGGCGCGGCGTCTACGCCCCGCCCGGCATCACGCCGGAGCAGCGCAAGGTGCTGACCGACATGGTCGTGCAGGCCACCAAGAGCAAAAGCTGGGCGGAGTCCATCGAGAAGAACGGCTGGACACCGGCGCTGCTGGCAGGGCCCGAGTTCGACAGCTTTGTTGATCGCGAATTCGCGACATTGCGCGCCATCATGGTCAAGTCCGGAATGATCTGAGGCCGGCCATGAGCAACACCACTTCCACCTCCGGCCAAGCCCTGGTCGGCGCTGGCGTCGCCATCGTCGGCGCCGTGATGGCCTGGGGCGCCACCTTCATTTCGTCGGACGCCGGCTATGCCGGCGTCGGCCCCAACGCGCTGCCGTGGCTGGTGTCCGTCGTGCTGATGGTCTGCGGCGCCTGGTTGGTGTGGGAGGCGCGCAGTGGCGGCTACCGCGAGATGGACGAGCCCTCCGGCGCGGCAAGCGGCGACTGGCGGGCGGTGGCCTGGGTGGTGGCCGGTGTGGTTGCCAATGCCAGCCTCATCACGACCATCGGCTTCATCCTGTCCTGCGGCCTGTGCTTTGCACTTGCGGTGCGTGGCCTGCGCATCGCCGAGGGAAAGGCTGGCGGCGACATCAAGCGCAGCCTCATCGACCTCGTCACCGGCGTGGCCATCGCGGCACCGGTGTTCTGGATGTTCAGCAAGCTGCTGGCCATCAATCTGCCCGGCCTGACGGCCAGCGGCTGGCTTTAACCTAGATCCGGCAGTTGACCGCTCGCTACTCATCGAGAGTGCCGGCACATCAACAGTTCGGTCACTTTGCAATGTTCACCACTTCGATGACCAGCGCTGCCCGCCCGCTAGTCCGGCGCTTCGGGCCGCTGGCGGCGTTGCTCCTCCTTGTGGGCACGAGCCCACTGCGTCGGCGCGCCTTGCCAACGACCCGCCTCGCCGTGCCGGGGCGAGACGCCCCGTCCTTCGGCAGGCACAAACAGTCCACAGGACTGTTTGTGTCCGGCCTCAGTCCCTCGGGCGCGCCCAGCTGCCGGATCTAGGTTTTAAGGAATGCTCCCATGATCGATCTCTGGAACCAACTGATGGGTGGCTTTGCCACCGCCGGCACGCCCATCAACCTGATGTGGGCCTTTCTCGGCTGCGTCATTGGCACCGGCATCGGCGTGCTGCCCGGCCTGGGCCCGGCGGTGACGGTGGCCATGCTGCTGCCCATCACGTCGCAGGTCGAACCGACGGCGTCGATGATCTTCTTCGCCGGCATCTACTACGGCGCCATGTACGGTGGCTCGACGACGTCCATCCTGCTCAACACCCCCGGGGAGACCGGCACCATGGTGACGGCGCTGGAGGGCTTCAAGATGGCCAAGAGCGGCCGCGCCGGCGCGGCACTGGCCACGGCGGCCATAGGCTCGTTTGTGGCCGGCACCATCGCGACGATCCTCGTCACGCTGTTCGCGCCGGTCGTCGCGGACTTTGCCGTCACGCTCGGCCCGCCGGAGTACTTTTTGCTGATGCTGCTGGCCTTCACCACCGTCAGCGCCGTGCTGGGGAAGAGCACGCTGCGCGGCATGACCTCGCTGTTCATCGGCCTGGCGCTGGGCCTGATCGGGCTGGACCAGATCACCGGCCAGGTGCGCTACACGGCGGGCGTGCCCGAGTTCATGGACGGCATCGAAACCGTGCTCGTGGCCGTGGGCCTGTTCGCCGTCGGCGAGACGCTCTACATGGCGCTCTACGAGGGCCGCAGCAAGCAGGAGATCAACAAGCTCAGCAGCGTGCACATGACGCGCGGCGAGTGGAAGCGCTCCATCCCCGCCTGGCTGCGCGGCACGCTCATCGGCTTCCCCTTCGGCACCATTCCGGCGGGGGGCTCGGAGATTCCGACCTTCCTCAGCTACGCGGTCGAGCGCAAGCTCAGCAAGCACCAGGAGGAGTTCGGCACCACCGGCGCCATCGAAGGCGTGGCCGGCCCCGAGGCCGCCAACAACGCGGCCGTGACGGCCACGCTGGTGCCGCTGCTGACGCTGGGCATCCCGACGTCCGTCACGGCGGCCATCCTGCTCAGCGCGCTGCAGAACTACGGCATCCAGGCCGGCCCGCAGCTGTTCACGACCTCGTCGACGCTGGTGTGGGCGCTTATTGCCTCGCTCTACATCGGCAACGTCATGCTGCTGGTGCTGAACCTGCCGCTGGTGGGCCTGTGGGTCAAGCTGCTCAAGATCCCCAAGCCGCAGCTCTACGCGGGCATCCTGATCTTCGCCACCGTCGGCGTCTATGGCATGCGCCAGAGCGCGTTCGACCTGTTCCTGATGCTGGCCCTGGGCTTGATGGGTGTTGCCATGCGGCGCTTCGATTTCCCGACCGCGCCCATCGTCGTCGGCATGATTCTGGGCCCGCTCGCCGAGGCGCAGGGCCGCAACGCGCTGTCCATCGGCAGCGGCCACTGGGGCGTGTTCGTCGAGCGGCCGCTGTCGCTGGGCCTGCTGGTGCTGCTGGCCGCCGTGCTGGTGCTGCCGAAGGTGTGGAAGCTGTTGAAGCTGCGCAAGCGTGTGGGCTGAGGCCTACAGCCGGAGGCGACCCGCGCCGGGCTGACATGGCCTGACGGCTGCCCAGAATGAAGCCACCGGCCTGCGCGCCG
Organism: Roseateles sp. P5_E8; assembly: GCF_054177665.1. NCBI lineage: Bacteria > Pseudomonadati > Pseudomonadota > Betaproteobacteria > Burkholderiales > Sphaerotilaceae > Roseateles > Roseateles sp. P5_E8. Next base: position 127,488 of record NZ_JBGCUM010000010.1, read on the forward strand.
AGTGAGCGACACGATGGCACACAGTCAGGCTTTGAATGAATCCCCTGCAGCGGGCGCCAAGGGCGCGCTGGACGAGGCGTCGCGCTGGTCCATGGCGACCTGGTGGGGGCTGATCAAGGCGTCGCTGGTGGCCTGGCTCGATGACTACGCCCCCAGCATGGGCGCGGCGCTGTCGTACTACACCGTGTTCTCGCTCGCGCCGCTGATCGTCATCGTCGTTTCGCTGGCCGGGCTGGTGTTCGGCACCGAGGCGGTTCGCGGCGAGGTGTTCGGGCAGATCGCCGGGCTGATGGGGCCTGAAGCGGCCAAGGGCATCCAGGACATGCTGGCCAGCGTCAGCAAGCCCAGCACCGGTGCCATCGGTGCCGCCATCGGCGTGGTCGTGCTGCTGGTGGGCGCCACCACGGTGTTCGGCGAATTGCAGGACGCACTGGACCGCATCTGGCGCGCACCGGTGCGGCAGAAAACCAGCGGCCTGTGGACGCTGGTGCGCACCCGGCTGCTGTCCTTCGGCATGATCCTCGGCGTGGCCTTCCTGCTGATGGTGTCCCTCGTCGCGAGCGCTGCGATCGCGGCCCTGGGCAAATGGTGGAGCGGCTGGTTCGAGGGCTGGGAGATCGTCGCCCAGGTCGTCAACGTGCTGCTGGGCTTTGCGCTCACGACGGCGGTGTTTGCGCTCATCTACAAGGTCATGCCGCGCGTCAAGGTGGGGTGGGGCGACGTGTGGGTGGGCGCTGCCGTCACGGCGCTGCTGTTCACGGTGGGCCGCTTCCTCATCGGCCTGTACATCGGCAAGACCGGCGTGGCCAGCGGCTTCGGCGCGGCCGGCTCGGTGGCGGTGGTGTTCGTGTGGGTCTACTACTCGGCGCAGATCTTCCTGGTGGGAGCTGAGTTCACGTGGGTCTACGCGCAGCGGCTGGGCTCCCGGCGCGGCATGCCGCATGTGGAGCGCCGTGCTTCAGTCGAACCGCCTGCTCAGGAACGGTGACTCGGCGACGCCGAAACGCCAAGGCAGCTCGGCCGCCTTGGTGATACCGATGCGCAGGCCACTGGCGACCTTGACGGCGCCGGTCGGCGCCAGCAACTCGAACGGTGATTCGTCCAACGCCAGGCCGTCCAAGGCCTTGTTGATGCCGAGTGCCTGGCCCACCCGCCCAGGCCCCGAGGCCAGCAGGCGCGGCTGCGCGGTCCGGCGCCGCTCGCGCATCACGTCCAGTCCCTGCGTGGGCTCCAGCGCGCGGATCAAAACCGCAGCGCCCTGGCCTGCTTCACGGCAGACGACGTTCAGGCACCAGTGCAGGCCATAGCTCAGGTAGACGTAGGCGTGGCCGGGTGGGCCGAAGATCGCACCGTTGCGCGCCGTCTGTCCTTTGAAACCATGCGATGCCGGGTCGCCCACGTCGTAGGCCTCGGTCTCGACGATGACGCCGCCAACGCCCTCGACGAGCAGCGTCCAGCCCAGCAGCTGTTGGGCGAGGGCAACCGGGCTTTCCTCGAAATTCAGTGGCATGTGCAAGCGACGATGAGAGCGCTTGCGATTGTCGTGGTCGTCGGCGCCCGGCGGCGCCGTTGGCCGTGCTGGCGCCGAGCGTTCAGCGGCCAAAATAGCCCGACAAGAATCCCAGGGAGACTCGCTTGCCTCACGCACCCAGCGCACTGTTTCGCCTCGCCCGGACGATTGCCGTCTGCGTGCTGTCTGCGGCATCCGCGTTCGTCAACGCGACCGAGCCCACCGCGCGGGTGCTCACCTTCAGCCCGCAGGGGTCGGTGCCGGCGGCGCAACAGGTCAGGGCGACGTTCAGCGAGCCCATGCTGCCGCTGGGCAAGCTGTCTACGCCGGGGCCGTTTGAGGTGGACTGCGCGCTGGCGGGCGACGCGCACTGGGTGGATGACCGCACCTGGGTGATGGATCTCAAGGACCAGGCGCTGTCCGGCCAGGCCTGCGAGTTCCGCCTCAAGCCCGCGCTGAAGTCGCTGGCCGGCCGTGCGGTCGGCGGGACGCAGGCGTTCCGCTTCAAGCTGCCGGTCTTGACCGAGGAGATGCGGCGGACGGTCCGCAGTGTCTACCCCGGGCGCGGCTCGCGCTGGGTCGCGGAGGACCAGGCCTTCCTGCTGACCTACTCCAGCCCGCTGGGTAACGCGCAGCCCGACCTGCGCTGCGAGGCGCCTGGCCACGCCGAGGCGCCGGCCGTGCACCTGCCGGCGGCGATGCGCGACGAGTTGATCAAGCAGGTCATCTGGTTGCGCGGCACGGAGGACCGCACCGAGGCGGTTCGATGCCCGTTCGCTTTCGCGCCGGAGAGCGCGGTCACGCTGCGGCTGGTGCGGCCGGGCCTGAAGGCGGACGTGATGAACTTCCAGGTCCGACCATTGCCAGCCATGACGGTGAATTGCCGGCGGCTCGTGCCGGACGGCGACTGCGTCGCCAACTTCCCCGTCATCCTCTCCTTCAACGCGGCCTTGCCGGAGCCCGTGCTGGCCGCGATCCGCCTGGAAGGCGCGCGAGGCCCGTTGGCGGGCAGCGTCAACGTTCATGGCAACAACCTGCTTTCCGCCGCCAGCAGTGCTGTGAGCTTCGCTGGGGAACTGGAGCCGCAGACCGAGTACCGCATCCGCTGGCCGGAGCAGGCGCTGGTGGACGTCTCCGGTCGACCGCTGTCGCGGGACAGGCTGCCTGCCAGCGTCAGGACGGCGCCCGCGCCAGCGCTGGCCTACTTCCCGATGCCGTCGCTGGCCATCCGGCCGCTGCAGGCTGACAACTCCGTCCCGGTCTTCCTGCACGGGGCGGCAGACGGCGTCACGGTGCGCGAGAAGTTCCTGGCCGACGGTGGCAGCGAGCAGCTCAGCGACCAGGACTTGCTGCGCTGGATGGGCATGCCCGTGCCCGGTGGCGCTGCCGGCACCAGCCATTTCTTCTGGTGGTCGGGCTCGGGCGGCGCCGTCTGGCGGACTCGCGACAAGTCGGACAAGCCGTTGCTGCCGGCCGACGCCGCAGCGCTGCCGCTGGAAATCCTGGTCCCCGGCACGGCGCCGGCTTCGCGCCGCAGTCAGGTGTTGCTGCGGGGCGCGGGGCTGCATCTGCTCGAACTGCAGGCCTTCGCCGGCCAGGGCGCCGCTGGCCCCGTCCATGACAGCGTGGCCGTGCTGCTGACGCGGCTGGCCGTGCACCTGAAGGTCGCGGCGGAAGACAGCGCGGTCTGGGTGACGGCGCTGGACGGTGGCGCGCCGGTGGCCGGCGTGGCGCTCAAGGTCTACGACTGCGCCGGGCGCCTCGCCTGGCAGGGCGTGAGCGGCAAGGACGGTCTGGCCGGCATCGACCGCCGGTCGCTCGGCAGTTGCAGCGAGTCGCCCGACGCCGGAACGACGGTCGTCGCGCGCTACACCTGGCCCGACGGGGAACGCGACCTGTCGGTCGCGAACAGCCACTGGGAGAGCGTCCTGGATGTCGGCAGCCAGGGTGTTCGTTGGGGCTGGGGTGCAGCGGAAATCCGGGCGCACACGGTGCTGGACCGGAGCCTCTTCAAGCCCGGCGAGACCGTGGCCATGCGGCATGTGGTCCGCGCTGAAAACGACGTCGGGCTGGCCCCGCCCGACGCGAACGAGCTGCCGGCCACGGCGGAGATCCGCCATGCCGGGTCCGGCAAGGCATGGACCGTGCCGGTGACCTGGGCCCTGCCGGGCGACGGCGGCTCCAGCTTCCAGCTGCCCAAGGACGCGCCGCTGGGCCGCTATTCGGTGAAGCTGCAGGTCGGCCGCGACGGCGCGCGCTCCTACTCGACGCCGTTCGCCGTCGAAGCCTTCCGCCTGCCCGCCATGCTGGGTGCCATCGAGGCCCCGGGCGCCAGCTTGCTGCCAGGCACGGCGCCGACGCTCAGGCTGGCCCTGCACTATGCCGACGGCGGCGCCGCGCAGCGCTGGCCCGTCACGCTGCGCGTCCACGCCAAAGCGACCGGCTACCGGCGGCCGGCGGCGTTGGCCGGCTATCCGAGCCGCAAGGTCTTTGCCGATGCCTCTCGCGACCAGGCGGAGGACGAAGACTTCGAGAAGCTGCTGCTGGACGCGCAGCCGCTCGAGCTTGACGTTCAGGGCCGCGCGCAGCTGACGCTGCCGGCGCTGCCCGTGCGCGCGCAGCCCTACCTGCTGCACGCCGAGCTGAGCTATGCAGACCCGAACGGCGAGGTGCAGACCTTGTCGCAGGACTTCGACGTTCAACCCAGCCGCTGGACGGCGGGCGTGCGCACGCTGGGCGGCGCCGGGGCCGGGCGGCGCGTGATGGTGCAGAGCCTGCTGGTGGACGGGTCGGGCGCAAGGCAGGCGGCACAGCCCGTGCGCATCAGCGCCCGGCGAGGCGTGGGCTACGGCAGCGCCGAGGTCGAGGACCTGGGCGAGGTCTGCACCGGCATGACCGATGCCAACGGCCTGCTCGCCTGCAACTTCGTGCTTGCCAAGGCCGGCCACTACCAGTTCGAGGTCACCGCGCGAGACCCCGACGGCCGGGTGGCCGTGGCGTACGGGCAGGCCTTTGCCGGTGATCGGGCCGGCCCAGCCCAGCCGCTGTTCCTGACTGCCGACAAGCCGCTGTACCGCGAGGGCGAGACGGCAAAGATCGCGATTTCCGGCCCCTTCCCGCGCGCCCGCGCGTGGCTGACGCTCGAGCGCCAGGGCATCCTGGAGTCGCGGGTCGTCATGCTGGACGCGGCGCAGACATCCCTGCGCCTGCCCATCCGCCGCGAGTGGGCGGGCAATGTGGCGGTGTCGCTGCTGGCGCTGGATGCCGGCGCGGGCGCCTCGCCTGGGGCGGTGGCGGCCGGCATCACCGAGCTGACGGTGTCCACCGAAGCCCGCGCGCTGCGCGTGAGCCTCACGCCCGACCGGCGGCGTTATCAGCCCGGCGAGCGCGCCAGCGTGCGGGTCCGCGTCACGACGCCGGACGGCCGGCCGCTGCCCGCGCCGAGTCGGCTCAGCTTCTTCGCCGTGGACGAGGCGCTGCTGAGCCTGAAGGACAACCCGAGCTGGCAACTGCTGGCCCACATGCGCCCCCCGCGCGTGCACGGTGTGCATACCACCAGCGGCCAGGTCATGAACCCGGCGCTGGACGCGGCGGGCCTGCTGAATCCGGCGCTGGCTGCGCTGATGGAGCACATCAGGAAGGCGAACGAAACCGGGACTCTTGCATCCTCGATGGCCCGCAAGGTGATGGCGTCGGCGATGCAGAGGGTGGAGGCATCCGACATCGGTCAGTTCCCCGATTCGGTCGTCGTGACGGGGAGCAAGGTGATCGAGCGCGACGACGCGGCGCCGCCTCCGCCACGCACGCTGCTGGACTCGCTGCTGTACTGGCAGGCCGACGTGCCGCTGGATGACCGGGGCCGTGCCGTCGTGAGCTTCCCGATCAAGGACTCGCTGAGCCGCTTCCGCCTGGTGGCCGTCGTCAGCGCCGGTGCCGAGGACTTCGGCACGGGCATCGCGACGCTGGACGTGGGCAAGGACTTGCAGATCACCGCCGGCCTGCCGCCGCAGGTGCGCGAGGGCGACCGGTTCACGGCCCTGGTGACGGTGCGCAACACGTCCGGCAACGCCATCACGCTGGACGCCACCGCCCGCCTGGCCGACCAGGCCGAGCTGCCGGCCCAGGCCCTGCGCCTGGCCGCGGGCGAATCGCGTCAGCTCAGTTGGGAGGTTGGCGTGCCCACAGGTGCCAAGGCCTTGAGCTGGACCTTTGCGGCGAAGGAACGCGGCGGCCCGGGCCGGCAGGACGTGCTGGCGGCCACGCAGCAGGTCGAGCCCGCCGTGCCCGTGACCGTGCAGGCCGCCACGCTGGCGCAGGTCACCGGCAGCTTCGATGTGCCCGCCTTCGGCTTCGACAGCGCCGGGGCCAGCGGCGCCCGCGTTGCCGTGCAGCTGCTGCCCTCGCTGGCCGGCAACCTGGGCGGCGTGCAAGCCTGGCTTGCCGCCTACCCCTACCGCTGCCTGGAGCAGACCGCCTCACGCGCCATCGGCATGCACGACCGCGCGGCCTGGGACGCGGCCATGGCCGAGCTGCCGCGCTACCTGGACGACGACGGCCTGGCCAACTACTTCCCGCGCACGCCGTCGCAGCCCCGGCAGGGCAGCGACACGCAGACGAGCTATCTGCTGGACGTGGCCAGCACGTCGGGCTGGCCCATTCCCGACGCCGAGCGCAGCCGCATGCTGGCCGCGCTGGAGCGCTTCGTGGCGGGCAGCCTGAAGCGCTCGTTCTGGTCACCCCGGGATGACGGCCTGGCGCGCAAGCTGGCCGCCATGGCCACGCTGGCCCGCCACGGCCGGCTCAAGGCCGCGCAGTTGGCCGCCATCCGTGTCGACCCCGACGAGTGGACTACCGCGATGCTGACCGACTGGCTGACCATCCTGCGCAAGACCGGCTTCCCGCCCGGTACGCAGGCCACACAAGCCATGACCGAGAACGCGTTGCGCGCCCGCCTCAGCTACCAGGGCCGACGCATCGCCTTCTCCACCGAGCACCGCGACTATTGGTGGTGGTTGATGAGCAACGGCGACGTGGACGCCGCGCGCCTTCTGCTGGCCGTGGCCGACCTGCCCGGCTGGAAGGCCGACCTGCCGCGCCTGCTGACGGGGCTGCTCGCCCGCCAGCAGAAGCACGGCGCCTGGGCCACCACCAACGCCAACGCCTGGGGCACGCTGGCCGTGGATGCCTTCGCCAGACTGATGGAGCCCGTGCCCGTGGCTGGTGAGACGCACATCACGCTGGGCAAGCGCGAGCAGACCGTGAACTGGGGCAGCGCCGGCAGCCGGACCTTCGACGCCGGTCTGGACGAGGCTGGCGACGCGCTGCGCATCCGGCACACGGGTGGGGGCGCGCCCTGGGCGTCGGTGGAAGTGCGTGCCGCCGTGCCGTTGACGGCGCCGCGCTTCGCCGGTTACAGCGTGAGCCGCAGCATCATGCCCGTTCAGCAAAAGACGCCGGGGCAATGGCATGTGGGCGACATCCTGCGCGTGCGCCTGAGCGTCCGCGCCCAGGCCGACATGACCTGGGTGGTGGTGAACGACCCGGTGCCCGCCGGTGCCAGCCTGCTCGGCACCGGCCTGGGCCGCGACTCCGCCGCAGCCCAGGCCGGCGAGCAGCGCTCGGGCAACGCCTGGCCGCTCTACCAGGCCCGCGACTTCACGTCCTTCAAGTCCTTCTACCGCCGGGTGCCGCGTGGCGACTTCACGCTGGAGTACACGATCCGCCTCAACAACCCGGGCCAGTTCGTGCTGCCGCCTACGCGCGTGGAGGCGATGTACGCGCCCGAGGTGTTTGGCGAGACGCCGAACGCGGTGTTCGCCATCGAGCCCTGAGGTCGCTGGGCCTCAGGCCGTGACCGGGTGGCCAATGATGTGGCGCAACACCCGGTCTTCCAGCTCCGCAAACCCGGGCGCCGCACGCGAGCGTGAGCGGGGCAGCGTCACAGTCGCGTCCAGCGCGATGCCGCCGCGGTCGATGAGCAGCACGCGGTCGGCCAGAGCCACGGCCTCGGCCACGTCGTGAGTGACCAGCAGCGCCGTGAAGCCATGGCGCTGCCACAGTTGCTCGATGAGGCGGTGCATCTCCAGGCGCGTCAGTGCATCCAGCGCACCCAGCGGCTCGTCCAGCAGCAGCAGGCGCGGGCGGTGCACGAGGGCACGGGCGAGGGCGACGCGCTGGCGCTGGCCACCGGAGAGCGTCGCGGGCCACTCGTCGCCGCGCCCGGCGAGGCCGACCTGGGCCAGCGCTTCCATCGCGCGGGCCTTGGCGTCGCGGCCGGTGAGGCCCAGTGCCACGTTGTCGACGACGCGCTTCCAGGGCAGCAGGCGCGCGTCCTGGAACATCAGCCGGCGCTCGTGATCCGTGCCGGCCTCGACGAGGCCAGCGCTCGGCGCATCCAGCCCGGCGATGAGGCGCAGCAGCGTGCTCTTGCCGCAGCCGCTGCGGCCCACCAGGGCGACGAACTCGCCGGGGGCGACGTTCAGGTCCAGGCCTTGCAGCACATGGCGTGCGCCGAAGGACTTGTCGACGCCACGCAGCGTGAGTGCCAGGCCGTTGGACGCGTCGCGCGCGGGTGCCGGTTCAGGCGCCGGTTCATGGGGCTGCACGGGGGTGTCGAGTTCGGTGAGCCACATGTCAGTTATCCATAGCGCTGCGAGCCGCCCGCAGCTGATGAAACGGGTACGGAAATGCAACCACAGAGGCACAGAGCCACAGACAAGTGCTCGCTCTGCATTTCCTCTGAGGCTCTGTGCCTCTGTGGTTGCCTTTGAATTTCATCTCAGTTCCCTTGGAGGGAATAGCCGCGGTGCCAGGGCAGCCAGGCCTTCTCCAGCCCTCGGGCGACGACGTCGGCCAGCTTGCCGAGCAAGGCGTAGAGCAGGATGCCGACGAGCACGATGTCGGTCTGCAGAAACTCGCGGGCGTTCATCGTCAGGTAGCCGATGCCGGCCTCGGCCGACAGCGTCTCGGCGACGATGAGAAGCACCCACATCAGGCCGAGCGAGAAGCGCAGGCCGACCAGGATGGAGGGCAGGGCGCCGGGCAGGATGACCTGTCTATACAACTGCCAGCCCTTGAGCCCGTAGCTGCGCGCCATCTCTATGAGGTCGCGGTCGACGTTGCGGATGCCGTGGAAGGTGTTCAGGTAGACGGGGAAGAACACGCCCACCGCCACCAGCACCAGCTTGGCCGCTTCGTCGATGCCGAACCACAGGATGACCAGCGGGATCAGCGCCAGCGCGGGGATATTGCGCAGCATCTGCAGAGTCGTGTCGAGCAGGGCTTCGGCGCGGCGCCAGGTGCCCGTGAACAGGCCCAGCACCAGGCCCAGGCCACCGCCTATGGCCAGTGCCGAGAAGGCCCGCGCCGTGCTGACGGCGACGTGATGCGCCAGCTCGCCCGAGCGCAGCAGCTTCCAGAACGCGGCCAGCACCGCGGCCGGCTCCGGCAGGATGCGCACCGACAGCAGGCCGCTGCGCGAGGCGATCTCCCAGGCGACAAGGATGGCCGCGGGCAGCAGCCAAGGGGTCAGGCGGCGCAACATGGTCAGGACGCGGATACGGCTTTGGGCACGTAGCTGTTCGCCACGACCTCGCCGAACGGGCCGGTCAGCGCGGGTTGCTTGAGCTTCTCGCGCACGTCCAGCGGCAGCAACGGGAACACCAGTTCGGCAAAGCGATGCGCCTCGTCCAGGTGCGGGTAGCCGCTCAGGATGAAGTACTCCAGGCCGATATTCGAATACTCCTTGATGCGGTCCGCCACCTGCTGCGGGCTGCCGACGAGCGCCGTACCGGCGCCACCGCGCACCAGGCCCACGCCGGCCCACAGGTTGGGCGAAATCTCCAGGCCGGCGCGCACGTTGTTCTTGTCGAACTGGCCGCCATGCAGCTCGGCCATGCGGCGCTGACCGACCGAGTCCATGGTTTTGAAGCGCGCCTGGGCGGCCGTCACGGTGGCTTCGTCCAGCTCGGACAGCAGCTCGGTGGCGGCGCGCCAGGCTTCGTCTTCGGTCTCGCGCACGATGACGTGCAGGCGGATGCCGTAGCTCAGCTGGCGGCCTCGTGCCGCGGCGCGCTCGCGCACGTCTTGCAGCTTCTTCTCGACGTCGGCCGGCGGTTCGCCCCAGGTCAGGTAGGTGTCGACCTGCTCGGCGGCCAGGTCGTGCGCGGGGCCGGACGAGCCGCCGAAGAACACCGGCGGGTAGGGCTTGTTGACGGGCGGGTAGAGCACCTTGCCGCCCTTGACGCTGAGGTGGTCGCCGTCATAGTCCAGCGGCTCGCCGGTGTGCGAGCGGGTCAGCAGGTCGCGCCAGATGCGGATGAACTCGGCGGACTGCTCATAGCGCTCGGCGTGGCCCAGGAACTGGCCGTCGCCGGACAGCTCTTCGGGGTCACCGCCGGTGACGAGGTTGACGAGCAGGCGGCCGCCCGAGAGACGGTCCAGCGTGGCGGCCATGCGGGCGCTCTGCGACGGCGCCACGAGGCCGGGGCGCAGCGCGACGAGGAACTTCAGGTTGCGAGTCGCGTCGATGAGGCTGGCGGCGACGACCCAGGAGTCTTCGCAGCTGCGGCCGGTGGGCAGCAGCACGCCTTCGTAGCCGAGGCTGTCGGCGGCGATGGCGATCTGCTTGAAGTAGGCAAAGTCGTTCACGCGGGCACCGCGCGAGCTGCCGAGGTAGCGGCTGTCGCCGTGGGTGGGGATGAACCAGAAGATCTTCATGTCATGCCTTGATGGGAGTGGCGATGGCGTCGGCCACGCGGATGCTTCGAGGAATGAGGTTGAGCTCGGCGAACGAGTCGGCCACCAGCTGCTGCTCCTTGACGATCTCGGCCGTCAGCGGCCCCACGGGCGCGGCGCCACGGCGCTCGACCATCTTGTAGACCGTGGCCAGCGGCAGGCCGGCGAAGTCGGCATAGCGCTGCACGGCGTCGCGGCGGTCGGCATGGGCGCGCGTGTCGGTGTCGGTCAGGGCCTGGAACAGCGTCTTCACCAGCGCGGTGTCGCGGCTCAGCGAGCGGGAGGCGAGATAGAAGGTGTTGTTGCTCGTCAGACCGCGGCTGGTGGCCAACGCGCGCAGCTCGCCGGTGACCTCGGCGGCGGCGTAGTACGGATCCCACACGGCCCAGGCGTCGACGGAGCCGCGCTCGAAGGCGGCACGCGCATCGGCCGGCGGCAGGTAGACGGCCTGGATGTCGCTCCAGGCCAGGCGGGCGCGCTTGAGCGCCTGCACGGTCAGGAAGTGGGCGCTGCTGCCCTTCTGCAACGCGACGCGGCGGCCCTTCAGCTCGGCCAGCGTCTTCAGCGGCGAGTCGGGCTTGACGAGCACGGCCGAGCTGTCGGGCTTGGGTGGCTCAGCGCCGACGTAGACGACGTCCTTGCCCGCTGCCTGCGCGAACACGGGCGGCGCGTCTCCGGTGGCGCCGAACTCCACGCTGCCCAGGGCCAGCGCCTCCAGCAGCTGCGGGCCGGCGGGGAACTCGGTCCACTGGATCTTGGTGCCCGGCAGGCGTTGTTCCAGCAGGCCGTAGCTCTTCAGCAGTGCCAGGTTGAAGGAGCCCTTCTGGAAGCCGATGCGCAGCTGCTGGGGCTGTCCCGGGGCCTGCGCGCGAGTCCACACGGAGGCCGTCGTCGCGAGGATGGCGACGGCTGCGCGCCGTGTCGTCTGTATGGTCACTTCGCTGCCCCAGCGGTGGCGGCGCCACCTGCGGCCAGCGGCACGGCGTCAGCCACGCGGATGGGGCTGGGAATCAGGCCCAGGCCGTGGAAGGTGTCGGCGATCTTCTGCTGCTCGGCCGCGACGGCGGGCGTCAGCGGCTTCACGCCGAACTGGTAGCGCGTCAGGCTCTTCTCGACGATCTCGGGTGCCAGCCCTTGCAGCGGCGCGATGACGGCTGCGGCGGCCTTGATGTTGCCTTTCAGCGTGACAGCCTGGGCCTGCGTGTCCTCGAACAGCGCCTGGATGACCTTGGGCTGCGACTGCGCGTAGCCGCGCTCTGCCAGGTAGTAAGAGTAGTTGTTGACGAGGCCTTTGCCGTCCTGCAGCAGGCGAGCGCCGCTCTGATGCTCGACGGCGGCGAGGAAGGGGTCCCAGATCACCCAGGCATCCACCGCACCGCGCTCGAAGGCAGCGCGGGCATCCGCCGGCGGCAGGTAGACGGGTTGGATGTCCGTGTACTTCAGTCCGGCCTTCTCCAGCGCCTTGACGAGCAGGTAGTTGACGTTGCTGCCCTTGTTCAGCGCGACCTTCTTGCCCTTGAGCTCGGCCACCGACTTGATGGGCGAGTCCTTGGGCACGACGATGGCTTCGGCCTCCGGCGCGGCCGGGTCGAAGCCGATGTAGACGAACTTGGCGCCGGCGGCCTGCGCAAAGATGGGCGGGGCTTCGCCGACGAAACCAACGTCGACCGCGCCGACGTTCAGGCCTTCCAGCAGCTGCGGGCCGGCGGGGAACTCGACCCACTTCACGGAAACGCCCAGCGTCGCCAGGCGCTTCTCCAGCGAGCCGTTGGATTTCTGAAAGGTCAGCAGGCTGGCGGCCTTCTGGAAACCGATGCGCAACGTGGTGCCCGACTGGGCAGAGGCATTGAAGCTGATGGCGGCAACGAGCAGCGGCGCGGCCAGGCGGAAGAGGGAGCGGAAGTTCATCGATGTTGTCCTGTGCAAAAAGATCCCGGCGCTCGGTCACACCCGATCCGCGCCCGAGCGCCGGGAAGAAGTCGCCGAACCGTTCAGGTGGCGAGGAGACAAGAAAGGGAGGGCTGGCTGGCGGGTTCAGCGCCGACAGCTGAACTCGTCGGCATCGCTGCGCATTTGCAGGGCTGGCGCGATGGGTTCGAGTGCGCGGTCCAGCCGCGCGAGCAGTTCGGGCGCGGGCACATAACCGCCTGATTCGTGGCGTTGCAGCTGGGCGTCGGTGGCGAACACGCCGTCCAGCACATGGCGTGCGCCCAGAGCTGACAGCACGGGCTTGAGCGCGTAGTCCAGCGCCAGCAGATGCGCCGCGCTGCCGCCGGTGGCCAGCGGCAGCACCGTCTTGCCGCGCAGGGCCTCGGGCGGCAGCAGGTCCAGGAAGACCTTCAGCAGGCCCGAGTAGGCCGCCTTGTAGATGGGTGTGCCGACGATGACGAGACTGGCAGAGGCGATGACCTCGACCGCCCGGGCGATGGCCGGCTCCTGGGCATCGGCCAGCAGCAGCGCGCTGGCCGGCAGCTCGCGCACGGCGATGTGCTCGTTGCTCGTGGCCAGGCCTTCCAGCCGCGTGACCGCGAACTGCGTCAGCCAGGCCGAGCGCGAGCGTTCGCTGGGGCTGCCGGAGATGCTGGTGATGTGCATGATGGCCTGGGTGTGTTCAGGCCTTGCACGATAGGGAAGGGCGCTTCTGCGCGGAACGAAGGAAAGCGGGGATGCTTATGCGCGGAGTGATATTGCGCGCAAATGGCGCGTCAGGAGCCCGCGCTGGATTCCGGCGGCGGCTCGCCGGGTTCGAGGTCGTCGATCGTCTTCTTGGCGCCTGGCGGTCGCGCGGGCTCGCCGGTCGGCTGGCCGGCAGGCACGGCATCGGTGGTGCGGGGATGCTGCTCGAGCGATGCGCCTGTGTCGCGGGCGGGCTCAGCAGGGCCAATGCCGGGCTGAAGCTGCGGTGACGGCTGCGTGCTTTCTTCGGGGCGCGGCGTATTGCTCATGATGGGTTTCTTCGGTGTTGAAACCCCGAACTGGCAACCTGCATGCCTGCCCATCGGCGGGCGGTCGAACTCAGCGCCATCGGGCGCTCGCGAGGCGACAAAAAGAAGGCGCAGATCTCAGGCTCGTTCAGAAGGCTTCGACGCACTGGGTCGATGCGGACATCAAGCGCGCTGGCGCGTCGATGCTGTTCCTGAAGTTTGCTGAGGCCTGCGCCCGGAACGAAATTTAGGCCGGCGACCATGGGCGGTGCGTAGGACCGCGACGCACGCGCCGGTCAGACATTTCCAGTCGTCGCCGGGCTTGCTGGCTCACCCCATGAGCCGCCGTGCCGGCAGCATTTGTGCCATGACTGAAGCTTCCGACCTCATCACACCGCGCTCATCTCCTCAAGCCGACAACGGCATCCTGGCCAGGGTGCCAAGCCAATTCATCGCGCAGGCCAGCAAATCTCTGCCTGACCCGGCGTGTGCCGTTGACGATGAAATGAGCGTCGAGATAGACGCCGCATGGGCGGGCCGCGTGCGCCTGACGTTCAGAAAGCGGCGCTACAGCAGACCTCGAGGCAAGACTTCCTATGCTGCTTGGCTTTGCCACCACGCTGAGCCTGTGCCGCCGGCCATCGGTTAGCGCTGTGGTTGGTGCGCGGGGCGCCAGACCATCACGCACAGATTACGTTGTGGAAGTAGTCAATAAGCGCTCATCGGTTCCGGCACTTACTGACCGGAAATGGTGAAAAAGCTGCGCTTGAACCGCTCTTTTGTTTTGGGTTTACGGCAATTCGTGAACGGCTTCCCAAAACTTTCCGGCATTAAGTGCGCGGTACCGGACCGCAAGGGCCGTCCCGCCCAGGATTCGCCGACCCCCGGTGCAGTGGATACCAAGGAACATTCGCCGGAGTTGCTGGATGGGGTGGCGACAGAAGTCGGCCGCATTGAGTACGTTGCGGCCACTGGGGCGGGCACACGCTGCATCACCCAGCGCGTCTGCACCAGCGCTCCGCCTCCCGCCCGTCCATGTTCGTGGCCGGCTTGAACGAGTGCCGAAGGAGCGGCTGGCGATGTTGGGAAAGCGCGCGGCACCTCGGCGGCAACTAAGCGAAGATCGCTTGGCGCGCCTGGCTGACCAGGATTGCCTCAAGCTTCTGTGCTGCTCCGTGCGCGTCGCGATTGCACAAGCCGGCGGGAGGCCGCGACGCATTACGAGTTTTGCCTAGTTTTGTTACCCATGGATTGGGCCCTCCGCCCAGTGCTGGGCGGCCATCACAACAGCCGCGCCGTCCTGCAACAGCACCTCGCGCGGGCGCTTGCCAGCTAAAAAGCTGCTTGTAGATTCGAACCATGCCGCTATCTGAAAAGGCGACCTGCCCTGCATCATTTTGAGCACCTCACGAAGGCTGGGCACTGGTTCTAGGGCGGAATTGAACGCATAGCGAGGGGCGATCTGAAGCCCATCCCGCTCCAACGCGAAAAGTTGCCCGTGCGCTAGCCAGCGGGCCAGCATGGCGTCGCCATCCAAAGGATTCGTCTGCAGTTCAGAGTACAGATCCGTCGATGCAAGCCATTCTGTACCGCTCATCACCCGCCGTTCCGTGTCAGCGAGCATGCGCGACTTGATCTCCAGGGCCTCCTCATAGGCAGCAGCAGCGTTTGATGTCGACTGCGCAACCATAGTGGGTGATACCTCCATCCTTGCCAAGCTGCTTGCTGACCTCGGTAAGTATCGATGCAGCGAGCGTGCGGTCTGCAGTCGTCCAGCCACCCTGGAAATAGGTACCACTCAACAGCCCGGACGCAAGGCGTACCGCCTCGCCGTCATCCCTATGTTGGGGCCACGCAGGGAGTGACATCCGACGGTGGCCCGGAGCACCATAGTGCCGGGTCAAGATGCCTTCGCCGGACGGTTACCCTCAAGCAACTCATGGGTCTGTTCCGACGAGCGGAGCATCTCTGCCGGGTCGAAACCCTTGTTCAGGTGAGTGTCCGATGACCACCACGTCTTCACGACGCGACTAGCGCTTCGCGATCTGGTAGCTTGCTTGAGCGGTTCATGACGGACGTCGCGATGCGGCCGCCTTGCGCTTCAACTGCCGCACGGCGGGTTTGATCTCGATCAGTAGCGTGCGTTCGGTCTCTTCCTCCGAAGGAATCGAAGAGAGCTGGACGTCGAGGGTCTGCCCGTCCGCCCCGGAAAGAACCAGATGAGTGCCGGCAGCTGTGGTTGCTCGCCAAACCTGTCGGACCTCATGAGAAGTCCATGTTCCGGAAACAGACATCCAACCTGGAGTCATGCACACGAGACCCCGCACCTTCTCGGCTTCGACCGTGATGAAGAACGTCGTCAGGTCATCCTCCCGGGCAAAGCAAAACGTCTGTACTCGGCCCAGGGTGGTCTCTGGGTCGACAACCTCTACGGAAACCATGAACCAGGGCACATGAAGGGGGAGCTGCATCATCCTCCAGCTGCGCACATCTCCTGCAAGCCGGCCCGCCGGTGGATGGAGCTCGAAGGTAGGGAAGGTGATGAACATGCGTCCGGTAGGGATGAGACAGACTGCGGTTTAAATAACTCTGAAAATTCTGCTTGAAGGCGGGGCCGATGCCAAGCGCCTGGGCCAATACGTGACTTCCCGGCAAGGGAAAAAAAGCGCTTACCGAATACGGCGTCTGGTGGGCTAGCGTGCACACCGGACCAGACCATGCCCAAGATTCTTCATTCCCGTCACAACGAGATCTTTCTGCGAAAGCTCAAAAACAGTCGGAAGGACAAGCGCTTGCGCCAGCGCGACCTGGCCGATTTGCTGGGCAGACACCAGGGTCTGGTAAGTAAGGTAGAGCGTGGCGAGCGCCGGCTGGATGTGATCGAGCTTCGGGACTGGCTGACAGCGCTAGAGATCGACTTCATCGAATTTCTCAGCGAACTGCATGCCGAACTTGCTCCTTACGGGATGGCAGGACTTCAAGTGCTTCGGCGCCGCAGTCCGAGGCGACCGATCTTCTAGTAAAAACTGTCAATTGCTTTGAGTTATGTATAACGTGGCGTAGATAGCTCAGTTCTTGGATTCTTGGGCGGATGCCTGTCCGCCCCCAAACTGCCCTCAAACCCGGCCGCCCGAAGGGCTACAGCAGCCTCGATCAGGGGATCGCGAAAGCGTTCGGGCAAACGGCGCAGCACCGACGCCTAGCTGCGGGCCTGTCTCAGGAGGCGCTGGCGTTGGAAACTGGCATCGAGCGCTCGTACATCAGCCGGCTCGAACGTGGGCTAAGCCAGCCAACCCTTCTTGCGCTCCTCAAGCTGGCCAAAGGCCTAGGCTGTGAAGCGGGGGAACTGCTGGCGCCGGTAGAGAAGATTTTTAAGCGTCGCAGGTAGCGCGAGAACCGGATCGTCAACTCAGTACGATCGGCCCCCTTTTAGCATCATCAGCGGTCGCCGAACCCGGTGTTCTCTAGCCGTCGGTCAGCGACCTTCTTCCGATACCGGTTGACCCGGGCTGGCACTCATGCGCGTGGGGTGATGAAGGTGCAAATAGAGGCGAACCGGTTGCTACACAACAGCATTGCCGCGGCGTCACGCTAGTCAGCACAACCAGACCTGTCGTATCCACACTTTGTTCTCAGCGCCATAGTCAGCGAAGTCAACATGACAGACGCTGACGCACTTCCCTCTAGAAGCATGGGAGCTCGTCATGCGAAGTCACCCACTTGCGCTGCGGCCAAATAGTCGGCCACGACTTTCAGATCGCCCACCAGTCCTCCGAGCATCCGATTGATGGCTGACTCGCCACCGAATACGGGAGCGTAGCTGCGCTCACGCACCCAGGCGTCTGCGCGCTCTTGAACAGGAAGCAAGGTTTGGAGCGCCGCATAAATGTTCAGGATGTAACCTAATCGTTCAAGCTTGTCGGCCGAAAGCGCTGACTTCACTTGGTTGTTGCGCCAGCGGTTGCATGTAGCGTTGCTGACGCCGAGCAGGACACATTGTTCGGAAGCCTTCAAATTCCACGCTCGGGCAATGTTGAAGAAGGTTCGCAGAACTGTGCGGGCAACTTCCACACTACCTAGATTCTCGATACCGGTGTTTGCTAGTGCCATGGCGACTTGCGGCAGAGGGGTCGATTGTTCCAATGGGGCGTGGTTTTGGCACTCGGTAGAACTCCGCCTCGACCATGCATAGACTCCGAGTACACGGGCCGGTCACAAACCGGGTGACCGCACGCCGGCTTGGGTCGAGCTCAGCTGACGTCACTGTCATTCAGGGCGACGAGGTCCCGTCAATTCCGGCTGGCATCGCACGCTTGTGTCGAAAATCCCATGGAGCGAATGGACTGCTGTCCGCCCAAAGGCCTTGACGCGCCTTCCGCGCTGCCGCCTCCGCCTGGGCGTATGCGCGCCGGTCATTCAGTGGCTGCTCCCGCTGGTACGCGACGTAGTGCCAAGCGAGCCCCGCTCCGACTTGTTCGAGGCAGACATCGGCGCCCTCAAACGTCACTTTGCCAACGACGCGTCCGTATCGGTCGCGCTTCTTGAACTCAACTTGCACGACGCGTCGGAACACCCGCTTGGCAAGTGACTCACGTGCTTTCGTTCCAAACGACTGGCGCTTTTCCGGTGCGTCGATGCCAGCGAGCCGGACCCGGTGCTGCTGATGATTGGCGTCCAAGACGGTGATGGTGTCGCCGTCGGATACGGCAACCACCTCTCCCGTCAACGTGTCTGCGGCCGTGAGCCCGGCACACGCTGCCATGCACGTCGCGACAAAGAAGTCCCTCAACTCATGCCGTCGCGCGTTGGTGGCTGTAGGTTTGGGACTGCCCAGAAACGAGCGATTTGATGGCTGTACTGTCATCGGCATGAGCAGACGATTTTCGCTCGACCAATATGGAACACACATCATGTCTGACGACAAATCGCGAAGCGGCGGCCAGGACCGCACACGCATCAGCCTCAGCGAGGACTACGAAGTCCGCGACTGGTCCAAGAAGTTCGGCGTGACGGCAGATGAGCTAAAAGCCGCGGTGAAGGCCGTGGGCAACGACGCCGAGGCCGTCGAGAAGCACTTGAAGGGCCGCAAGGGGTGATTCAGTGCGTGTCGCGACGTGGAACATCAATAACGTCGTCAAGCGCATCGACCTGCTCCTCGACTGGCTGGACCGCACGCGTCCCGACGTGGTCGCGTTGCAGGAGCTGAAGAACGTCGCCGAGGCCTTCCCTCGTGACGCGTTGAGGGAGGCGGGCTACGAATCTCTGGTCGTTGGGCAGCGCAGCTGGAACGGCGTGGCGTTGCTCGCACGAGGGCACGAAATCGTCCCTGTCATCCGTGCGCTGCCTGGCGACCCCTCAGACAAGGAGGCCCGGTACGTCGAAGCCGCTATCGGCGGCGTGCTCTATGGGTGTCTGTACCTCGTCAACGGAAACCCCCAACCCGGCCCGAAGTTTGCCTACAAGCTCGCTTGGTTCGAGCGGATGCGCAAACGTGCTCAGGAGCTTTGGGACACCGGCAACCCAGTCGTGCTGCTTGGCGACTGGAACGTCGTCCCGACAGACGCTGACATCTACAAGCCCGATACCTGGCGTGATGACGCGCTGCTCCAACCTGAAACGCGCGAGGTGTTTGCCAGGGTGCTCGAGCAAGGCTGGACCGACGCCATCAGTCAGGTCTACGCCGGGCAGCAAGTTCCCTTCACGTTCTGGGACTACCGTAGGAAGCGGTGGGAGCGCGATGCCGGCCTGCGCATCGACCACATCCTGGTCAGCCAGAACATCGAGGTGCTAGACGCCGGCGTTGACAAGGAAGAGCGCGGCAAGGAAAACGGGAGCGACCATGCGCCCGTCTGGGCTGAGCTGCAGCCGACGACGGGCAAGCGGCGCGCGAAAGCCGCCGCCCCCGGTGCGAAGCGAACGGCTGTTCCCAAGCCGACGAAGGCCGCTGAACCGGTCGACGCCGCCCCCGACCTGTCCAAGGCGGTCAAAGCTCCGTTTCCCGCGAAGCTCGAACCCCAGCTAGCCACCCTCACACAAGGCCCGCCCGCTGGCGCGAACTGGGTGATTGAAAACAAGTTTGATGGGTACCGGGTCCTCGTGCGCATCCAGGGCGGCAAGGTCCGCCTGATCACGCGCAACGGCAACGACTGGACCGACAAGCTGAAGTCGCTGACCGCTGAGGTAGAGCAGCTTGACATCAAGCAAGCTTGGCTCGACGGGGAAATGGTCGTGTTGAACGAGCATGGCGTGCCGGACTTCAACATGCTCCAAAACGCCATCGACAACTCAAGAAGCGCCAACCTCCAGCTGTATCTGTTCGATGCGCCGTTCCTGGGTGACCTCGACCTGAGAGCCGTGCCCTTGCGGGCACGGCGGCAGGTCCTGGAGAACTTGCTCGAGCAAAACACTTCCGACCGAATCAGATTCAGCGAACAGCTGAATGCCGCGCCCCGGGACGTTCTTGAGGCGGCGTGCCGATTGGGACTCGAGGGAGTCATGCTCAAGGACCCCGACGCCCCGTACGTTGGCCGTCGATCGGAAAGCTGGCTCAAGCTCAAGTGCCAGCGGCGCCAGGAGTTTGTCGTTGTCGGCTTCACGGACCGCGCCAACGCGCCGCGCGACGTCGGCGCGATGCTGCTGGGCTACTACGAGAACGGCAAGCTTCGCTACGGCGGCTCGGTGGGCACGGGGTGGTCGTCGGCCCAAGGCGGTGAGCTGCAAGCGATGTTGCTGAAGCTCGAGACCAAGGAGCCGCCCGTCGATGCTGCGATGGTCACCCCTGGCCGGTGGTCGAAGCGCCGGTCAGGCGCAGAGCGCTGGGTGAAGCCAACCATGGTCGTCGAGGTTGCCTTCGGCGAGTGGACGCCCGATGGACACGTGCGGCATGCGACCTTCCGCGGAGTACGAACGGACAAACCGGCAAAGAGCATCAAGCGCGAGGAGGCAGCCGCTGCAGGAGCCCCTTCAAGGCAAGCTGCTGTCACAGCGCCGGCATTCAAGGTCAAGGTTAGCAATCCGCAGCGGGTCATCGATCCAACGACCGGCACGACGAAGTTGCAGCTCGTTGAGTTCTACAAGGCCATTGCGCCATGGATGCTTCCGCACCTGAAGGACCGCCCCGTCTCCTTGGTCCGCGGACCGTCCGGCATCGGGGGTGAGCTGTTCTTTCAGAAGCATTCCGAGGCAAAGATGCCAGGCATGACGGAGCTCGACCCGGCACTCTGGCCAGGCCATGACGCGCTGCTGGCGGTCAATTCTGTGGAGGCGCTCGTGCACGCGGCGCAGTTCAACGTCATCGAGTTCCACACTTGGAATTCCACGTCGAAGCGCATCGACGACCCGGACCGGGTCATCTTTGACCTTGACCCGGGTGAGGGAGTGACCTGGGCGCACATTCAGGAGGCCGCGGTCCTGACGCACGGGCTGCTTGAACAGTTGGGACTGAAGGCATGGCTCAAGACCAGCGGCGGCAAGGGCCTCCATGTTGTCGTGCCGCTTGCGCCGAAATTGGATTACGAGACCGTCAAACACTTCTCGCAGAACGTCGTCCAGCACATGGCCAAGGTCATCCCCCAGCGGTTCGTGGCCAAGTCGGGCGGCTCAAACCGCGTCGGAAAGATTTTTGTGGACTACCTGCGCAACGGGCATGGGCAGACGACTGCTGCTGCGTTCTCAGCGCGAGCGCGACCCGGCATGGGCGTGTCCATTCCGGTGTCTTGGGAGCAACTGCCCGACATAAAGAGCGGCGCGCACTGGACGATCGCCACCGCGCCAGATTACATGGCGTCCCAGCGCGACGACCCTTGGATCGACTATTGGAAGAGCCGGCAGACGTTGACCCAAGCAAGGAAGCTGCTGGGCCAGTGAGGAAACCTCAAAGCTGCACCCGGTCACCCCACATCCGGAGCAACTTCTCTGCGTCATCGCATGCATCCAGATAGGCTTCCAGCTCGGTGTCTCGAAGAGGCAAGCACTCGTGTTCAACCCGGAGTGCTCTAGGGCCCTGGAGCGCAGAAACGACGCCAACGAACCACCGTTCCGACCGGCGAGTTGAGGGGAACAAGGTGACGTGCGGGGAGACGTACAGGTTCGACATGTTCGCTCCAGTAGTTTGGGAATCTTCGAGTCTGTTCTTTGCTTTTTCAAGTCGAACTGCTGCACGCGCCAACGGTAGGCGGTTTCATGCAAGCCATGGCGACTTCCTCCGCTGGGCTGTACCGTGCGATAGGCACATGCTGGTCGCCTTCCAGCCAGGAGATCGCCATGCCGTTGTTGTCCAAACTCGCTGAGGTCAAACGCCATGACGACCGCCGGCCCGGCTTTCCGGGCGAGCATCTCGTGACCTTCGGTGTCGGTGCGCTGCTGCTTATGGCGTCGGGCCGCGCCTCGGTCCAGTAATGCGTTGGATCGGCCGCACCCTGGGCACCAGCTTCATCGCCCGTTCAGCGGGCGGCCGCGACGGGCTGGGTGATGTCCCGGCGCTTGGTGTAAGTCCACAGCCCGGACAGGCTGGGATGCGCGGGGTACTCAGCGTGCCACTGCGGACAGCCGAGTTGGAACAGTATCATTGAGGGCCTGCAGACCCTCCAACTGCATGTAGCGCCGGTTCAGACTCCACTCGTCGTTCTGCTCCAGCATCATGGCGCCGACCAGCCGCGTGATCGAGGCGTCGTTGGGGAAGATGCCCACCACGTTGGTCCTGCGCTTGATCTCTGCGTTCAGCCGCTCCAGCGGGTTGGTGCTGTAGATCTGCGGCCAGTGCGCCCTGGGGAAGCCCATGAACGCCAGCACGTCGTGCTCGGCCGCGTCCATCATGGCGCTGAGCTTGGGCAGCTTCTCTCTGAACTGGTCGGCCACGCTGCGCCACTGCGTCCTGGCCGCCTCGGGCGTCTCCTGGACGAAGACCGTGCCGATGGCCGCGCTCACCATGCGCCGCTGCGTCTTGTTGGCGTAGGCCAGCGCATTGCGCATGAAGTGCACGCGGCAGCGCTGCCAGGTCGCCTTGAGCGTCTTCGCAGCGGCCGCCTTGATGCCCTCGTGACTGTCGCTGATGACGAGCTTGACGCCACGCAGGCCGCGCCGGTTCAGGCTGCGCAGGAACTCCGTCCAGAACGGCTCTGCCTCGCTGGCGCCGACCTTGATGCCGAGCACTTCGCGCTGTCCCTCGGTGTTCACGCCCACCGCCACTATGACGGCCACACTCACGATACGCCCGGCCTCGCGCGTCTTGACGTAGGTCGCGTCGATCCAGAGGTACGGCCAGTCGCCCTCGATCTGCCGGTTCAGAAACGCACCAACCCGTTCATCGAGCTCGGCGCACAGCCGCGAGACCTGGCTCTTGGACACGCCGCTCATGCCCATGGCCTTGACCAGGTCGTCCACCGAGCGCGTGTAGATGCCTTTGACGTAGGCCTCCTGGATGACCGCCGTGAGCGCCTTCTCGGCGGTCCTGCGGGGCTCCAGGAACTCGGGGAAGTAGCTCCCCTGGCGCAGCTTGGGGATCTTCAATTCGACGCTGCCAGCGCGCGTCTCCCAGGTTCGATCTCTGAAGCCGTTGCGGCTGTTCAAGCGCTCTGGACTCTTCTCGTCGTAGCCGGCGCCGCAGCGCCCCTCGACGTCGATCTCCATGAGCCGCTGGGCCATGAACTGCACCATCTGGCGCAGCACATCGACGTCGGCTCCCTTCTCGGCAAGTTCAGCCAATGCGATAGTTGAGGCGGTCATCGTGTCTTCCTATGGACAAGGGTTGTTGGGTCGCACCTCAACCTTATCCGGACTCACGATGGCCACCCTCTACGGGCCGCCTCGCTCAAGACTTACACCACCTCCTGGGGCATCACCACGGGCTGAGGCGGCTGGTGCGGTGACCGTGCCGTGGCCGCCCCGGAGTCGTCCGCCAGTGGAGGAGCGGTGCGGGGTCGTAGTGGCCGCCGTGATGAGCGAGGCAGTCGGCCAGGCACTCTGGCTGCGGGATTGCCGATGTCCTTAATCGGGTTCCACTGGCGCGGGAGTCGCATGCCTCCACTGCAATGGCCGCGGACAGTCGGGGCCACGAACCCTTGGAAAATGGCCTTATGAATCGAGATCCATCGCCTGACCGCGAGACACGCCATGTCGCCGGGCTGGACGTGCTCATCGAGGGTTCCGGGGAACGAACCGTCGTGATGATTCACGGCTGGCCGGACACGGCCGCACTGTGGGAGCCGCAGGTAGCGGCGCTACGCGGGCGCATGCGCTGCGTGCGCTTCACGCTGCCAGGTTTTGACCGCCGGCACGAACGCCGCATCTACAAGCTCGACGAAGTGATTTCGATCTTGCAGCAAGTTGTCGACGACGCCTGTCCCGCCCGGCCAGTCGCGCTGCTGCTGCATGACTGGGGCTGCGTCTTTGGCTACCGCTTTGCGCAAGCATATCCAGAGCGAGTGGAGGCAATCTTGGCCTTGGACGTAGGGGACGCCGGCTCCAAGGCGCATCTCTCCAGCCTTGGCCTCGCCGGCAAGCTCGGCATAGCCAGCTACCAGCTTGCTTTGGCGCTCGCCTGGCCGCTGCCGGCGGCCCAAGGCGATGCGGTGAGCCGACGCATAGCGCGCTGGGCGAAGGCGCCGAGCGACATGCGCCGAGTCGGATCGCACATGAACTACCCCTATGTTCTGCGGTGGACAGGCGGCTACGCCAGTCAGCCCTTCGAGCCGCATTGCCCGATGCTGTTCGCCTACGGCACACGCAAGCCGTTCGGTTTCATTCCGCCTCATGGCTGGCGGCCCTGCAGGCGCGGCCAGACAACGAGGTGCTGGAGTTTGATACGGGCCACTGGGTCAACCATGAGGCCGCGGCTGAGTTAAATGCCGCACTGCTGAGCTGGCTAGACAGGGCTTCGGCGGGAACGGCGGCGCCCGGGAGCAAAGCGGCCTAATCGGACTTCGCAGCGCAAGCGCACGGCGCGTCGTTAGAACTCGCTCGAGAGGCAGGGGGATCGGGTTGGATACAGCCCTTGGCGGCCGCCGGGAAAGTGTCGCCTTATCTCGAGCAACCGCTGCGCAGCGGTCGTCGGCTTCAGGCTGGTCTGCGTCATTCGCGGCTGACAGCCTGACGGCTGCTTCAATCAGAACCGGCCTTTCGACATGCGGCGCATCGTGTGTCCGCTGCACATCCTAGACCGACCGTTCGGCGGCTAACGGCAGCGTTCCGATCCTGAACGGCCGGTTTGGCCCCGGGGGAGGCCGGGAGGTGCCGGTCGCAGAGCTGTCGGTTCTTGATGCAAGCTTGGTTGCAGGAAAGTCGTCGTCGGGCACTCCTCGTGGGATGACGCCAGAACGGCGATGCAGTGGGGCAGCGGATCACCATCAGCGCTTCGCGCTCCACAGAGCAGTTGCTGGACGTTCTTCTTGACGGCACAGCGTTGGGCCTCGGGAAACTGACCGGATGGCCCTTTTTTGCACGCCGGGTGAACTTCTGTTCCATGGATGCGCCTGAGGCGCGCCAGCACCGTTCCGCGGTGACATGACCCGCCTTCGTAGGCAGCCGAAACTTCGCCGTGGAGGCGTTGGACAATCGCAGCGCGCAAGCGCACGAAAATCTTCGTGCCCGCCTCACTGCATGACGACCATTTCAAACGCTGCGGCAGACGACCGCCCTGAAGATAGGGCTGAGCAGGTACTTCGGGCCATCGCACGTACCCGTAGCCATGATTTCTCTGGCGTCGGCGTCGTCTTCTATGAGCATCTGGCGCGACTCCCGCATCTCCAGCTCACGAATGGTTTCGGAAATCCAGACCTTGGCCATGTCACCGAGGTCGAGCTTGCGGATGCGCTTTTAGGCCTGTCAGCGATTAGCAATCCGCTTCACGACGGATTCCACTTTGTGGCCGTTCGCACCTGGAAGCTGACGCATTTGTCGCAGTTCATCTCTCCCCCTATTCCCGCTAACGCCGCATGGCGTTTTCATGGAACTGGCGCGCGTTTGATGGCCGCCCTTTTGGCGTCGTTGCAACCGGGAATAGCGTGCGTAGGGCTGGTGTCGCAGGCCGGCGAGGTTCACCTGTTTGCCAACGGCGTCGATGCCGCTGCGAAAGACTAGAAGATGGCGAACGTTTCCCTATCAACCGACGAACTGAAGAAGGCGCTGCTGTTCGTCTCTGTCAGCACAGGCGTGATTGGTGGCCTGGTTGGCCTTGTTCGCCATTACCTCTTCGGCGCCGACGCCACCGCAGCGCTGGTCGTCGGCCTGGTCAGTGGGGCGAGCTGGGCTGTTCTGTTCTCAATCTGGGCCTTCCGGCGCCCGTGGACGTATGGCTGGTTGGCTTGGTTGACCGGTCGTCCGATCATTCACGGCGTATGGTTTGGCTATCTCGACAGCAGCTACGAATCGGGCGACGAGAACGTCGGCAAGCGCATCCCGATAGCCTTTGTCATCAAGCAGACCTTCCTGAACTACTCGCTGCTGTCGTACACGGAGCGCCAGGACAGCGTCACCCTCGCAGAGACCTTGGACGTCGATGACAAGCACAGCACGGTCCACCTCCGTTACATGTATCGCTTCCAGATCATGCGGGCCACAGAGCGGAAGCAGACCACTGGCGCCGGTGAGCTAAAGCTCGTCGAAGGAGGCAGGAAGCTGAAGGGGCACTACCTTACGGACTCGCCGACCCATGGCTCGGCCGAGCTGGTGTTCGTACAACGCGATGTCGAGAACATCGACACCTTCAACGCGGTACGGGAGCTGTATGCAGCCAAGTTCCTCCCGGCGACGCCAGCGTCGGCGACGGGATGACGCGCCCTTGCCCCCGGGGCAGAAAAGTCGCCGGCCTGCCTGCATGCCGGAATGCGGGTTTACACCATGTTGCAGGATGTTCGCCAGCCCACATGTAACGGTGGAATAGGCCAGAGCGGGCGTACGGCAGGAGGGATCAGCGGCTAAACCGCTGACCAAAGGGGAGCTCGAGGCGTCAAGCAGGCTTGAATTCGGACAGCACCGAGGGCTCAGGAACGCCTCGGCGGCGGTTGTTTGCTACTGACCACAACGCGAGTCACCTCAATGCTCAACCTTAGCCAACTCTTCTTCACCTCGGACGCGAACGAAACTGCCCTGCTTGACCGCCTAGACCTGGACTCCGCACAGAAGACGGAAATCCAGAACGCAAAAGGCCTTGTACGGGCCGCGCTCCGCGAGGGCATTCCGAAGAAGTACGCCGAGCTCGAACTGCCCGGCAAAGCGCCTCAACCGCGATTCTTCACGCAGGGTTCATGGGCGTACAAGACGCTAAACGCTCCTTGCCAGGCACCGCAGGAAGCTGACATTGACGACGGCTGCTACCTGCCGATGACGTTCGTCACGCAGCAGACGAAGCGTCCGAGCGTGGCGGCTGAGACGTTCTTCGAGATTGCTGAGGCAGCGCTCGCGCCGATAGTTGCATTTCAGGGATGGAAGTTCGGCAGCAAGAAGCCGACCTGCATTCGCATCCACATCAGCACCCTGGCTCACATCGACATCCCGCTCTATGCAATCCCGGACGAGGAGTTCGAGAAGCTGAAGAAGTCGATGGCAATGAAGGCCATGACGCTGGACTCTGTGATACGTAACGAAAGCATCGACCGCTGGGAGGCGCTCCCCATCGACCAGGTTCTGCTCGCGCACCGTGAAGAGAACTGGAAGCCATCCGACCCTCGCCCTCTGAACGACTGGTTCGTGGACCAAGTCGAAGCACAGGGCCCGCAACTACGTCGCGTTGTTCGCTACTTGAAGGCGTTTCGGGACCACAACTGGGCATCTGGAGGACCGGCCTCCATCCTATTGATGGCAGTCGCGGCAAAGCTGTTCCAGCAAGAGCCTGGTCGGGATGACTTGTCTCTGCTGAACGTCGCAAAGGGCATCCCCACGCAGCTACGCACCGGCGTGAACCATCCGAAAGACGAATCTGAGTCGTTGACTGACCGTCTGCGGAAAGCTGGCAAGGAGGAAGGCCGGGACTACGTGGAAGAAGCCGCTCGAAGCTTTGAGCAGTTCTCTGCGGTTCTGGAGGCCTCACTAGCAGCAGGCAATGCCGAGCAAGGGGTCATCTGGATGCGCCAGCAGTTTGGCCCGCGCTTCCCCAACCGGCCGGATCGAGTGAAAGTGACCAGCGCCCCCAGCTCGATGGTGGCAGCTGCAGCCGCATCGCGCGTAGCGAGTGTCATCGCTTCGACGCCTGCGAAGGCAGGTCCGTCCCCGCTGGTCGGCTCCACCCACGCTGGATGAGCGTCACCGGCGTTGAGCTGAGCTCGTATGTTGAGCAGCTCAAGCGAAACGGATTCACGTACGCCGGGAAATTTGGCCAAGGTTGGCTCAGATTTGCAGGCCAGCTAGACGCGCGCGGAACGAGCTACCCATGCGAGTTCTTCGTGCCGCGCTCGCTGGACGAGATTCCCCTTGTCACGGTCACTTCGATGCCGAAGGACCTGCCAAAGCTGCTCCCGCATCTGACCGCGCGGGGCTATCTCTGCTACATCGCAGCCGGGTCCATCGCGCTGGACCTTTTCGACCCAATTGGTCAAACGCTAGCGTGCCTCCAGAGAGCTGGCGAGGTCCTGGCTCGAGTCCTGGCAGGTGAGATGGTTGACGACTTGGCCGACGAGTTCTATGCCTATTGGGGTGACGAGTCATGCCTTCTCGACATCCAAGGAAACACCTTGGGAGCCCATCCTGGCTACGTAGCCAAGAACGGCGACGCCATTGACTTCGTCATCACAGACGACAAGGCAAGGACCGAGAGGAAGCTCAGTGCCTTGGGATGTGAGCTTGCACCAGAGAGTATTCCGACGATTCGCGTGCGAACTACAGCCAGGCCGTTCCCGCTTCAAAAGGAATGGCCACCAAAGGACATCGGCGCGTTGCTGCGCTGGCAGTCCCTGCTCGACCCAGCCTGTCGTCGCCGGATTGAGGAGAAGCTGATCCACCACTATCGGGCTGGGGCCGATTTCGCCACGGTGGTTATTGACTCACCGGCCTTGCACTATGGGTTCGGCGTCCTGTTCAAGCGACCAGTGCGTCGGCGAGGCCAACTGCGCAACTTCAGGCAGGAGGTCTTCAACCATTCGTTCACAGAGCTGAAGTTCGTCCGCATCGACGACAAGTACATGGCGGAGCGCAGCCTAGCCGGTTTGGCGAAGACGCTCGCTGGTTTCAACATCGTTCTCGTCGGCTGCGGCACGATTGGAAGCTTCCTTGCGGAGATGCTTGTCAAAGCAGGAGCCGGCACGTCGGGCGGATGTTTGACCTTGGTGGACAACGATAGGCTCGGTCCACAGAATCTTGGGCGGCACCGCCTGGGCATGCCTCACCTGTTCAAGAACAAAGCCTTGCAGATGGCGGTTGAACTGGGACGCTTGGCTCCTGGCGCCAAAATCGAGCCCAAGCCATTCGACGTTAAGAACCTCGACCTCGGGAAAGTCGACCTCTTGGTTGACGCCACCGGTTCGCAGGCTCTAACCGACTGGCTGATGTGGAAGTACGCCAAGAAGCTGCCTGTCCTAGCTACATGGGTAGAAGGGCCAGGACTAGCAGTTCGCGCATTGATGAAGCATTCGCCACTGCATGGCTGCTCACGCTGCATCTCACAGCCACCTATGCTGGAAAGCTACCAAGTGTTCGAAGAGCCGACGCCGACGGTGCTCAAAGGTCATGGTTGTGAAGGCCTGTTCGTCCCATTTCCAGCTACAGCGTCTATGCAGGCCGCGACATTGGCAATGGAGATGCTCCAAGAGTGGATGGACGGACGTCTGGAGAACACGCTGCAGACCCGCGTACTTGATCGCAGCAGAGTTCTGAAGACACAAGACTGCACGCCAACACGTCAGGAGGGCTGTTTGGCATGCAGCACCTGACCGATTGGTCTACCCGCATGAGCGACGTACTTTTGCACTTCTCGGGCGCGGTTATGGCTGTGTTTGCCGCAAACGTGCAAACCGGCCGTCGACCGGAGAGCGGCGGCATCCTTCTCGGAACGGTCCACGACCGCGGCATGCTCATTACGCACGCAACCGCACCTTCGAGATTTGATCGGTGCCTGCCCATGTTCTTCTCTAGGGATTCGCGCGTGCACCGCGAGGTCGCACAGAGGCTCTGGCACGAAAGCGGAGGGACAACGCGCTACCTCGGGGATTGGCATACACATCCCGAGGATGTGCCTTCACCATCTCGAATTGACCTCCGAGAATGGCACAAGCTAGCTCTCGCACGAAACGACGAGCGCCCTGCGCTATCGGTAATAGTCGGCCGAGTCGGGATGCACGTTGAGCTGATGGATTCTCATGGGCAGCGGGTACATCTGACCCCAGTTTCGTGACCGCCGACACGCCGTCAAACGCGGACAAATTACCCCCCGCGAACAAGCTTCAGCTGAGGTGTATGGCGAAGATAGGGCATCAGCTTGCTACCCAAAATATCCGAGGTCGTCTTCGCAGCCAAAGCCAAGAGCGTCTTCCGAGCTGCCTCAGTAGCCACATCCAACCCGAGGTCCGCCGTCTGTTCGTTTGACGGAGGGTAGTCGACCCGCAAATAGCGCTTGCCCAGCTTGTGGTCCATGAGCTGCTCTACGAACTGTTGCTGTGACGATATGGTCACGTTGAAGAGACGAACGTCACTCATCCAGTCAGCGATGCCGAACTGACGGCCGGCGCTAAAGGCAATCGAATAGCTCTGAGTTGTCGTTCCAACGCTCAGCATGCGCACAGCTTCGCACGGGACACCGAAGAAGTGCTCTGCCTCGTGCAGCGCTAGCAAGTCAGGTGCGTTGGCGAACAAACCTCCATCGGCGTAGAGGCATCCTCCAACTTCAGCAAGCTCGAAGAACGTTGGAGCCGCAGAGGTAGCAAGAGCGACATCAACAGCCTTGAACTTCCAGTCGCGCGTCCATTCCTCCTTGTGCCTACTCTTGAACACCTGCGGATGCCCTTCCGTCACGTTGACCGCCGGAATTCCCACCGGATGCTTCGCGTCATTGAGCGTGGCGTCTTTGTCGATGAGCTTGGTGATGACCTCCCGGAGAACCTCGGCGCGGTACTGCGGTGCCTTAATGCGCTTCGCCAGGCTGGCAAGCCCGGCAAGCTTACCTTTAGGCTTAGGCGGAAAGATTTGCTCCCCGTAGTCGACAAAGGTCTGCACGACCTTGGCCATAGGAACCTCGAAAGCGACGGCCAACGCGATGATGCCGCCTATCGAAGTGCCATACGTCAGGTCGAAATGTCGGCCAATTGGCTCGCCAATGTGGTCCTCCATCTCTTGCAGTGCACGGGCGGTGAACAAGCCGCGGTATCCGCCTCCAGTCAACGCCAGAGCCTGAAATGGCTGCTCAGTAGTCCACATGCTCCCTCCCGCTTTGTTTTCTGAGGGAAGGATACCAACGCCTGCGTGGTGGCTCGACGCGACGCCCGCTACCGGCGCCGACTCTTCTTCGTACGCAACTTCGTCCAGGATCTTTGAGCCTGCGCAAGCAGCCTTTGATGATCCGGCTTGATGTGAACCGGAACTCGGCGGGCAGCGAAGATCGTTCCGTTCAACCTGATGACGCAGTCCATGTAGTGCTTACCGAGGTAGGCCGTCGACTCACTCGCAGTATGCATGTTGATGCCACGTCGAAAGTGGCCAAGGTCGCCAAGGCGGTCGGCCTCTTCACCTTCATTGCGAACTGTCCAGGAAATATCGGCGAAATCTGGAATGACGTGCCGGTTGGCAAGCTCGAAAACCAGCCATCGGTCTCTCGGGACGCTTGGGACTTCGTTCGTGTGCGTCGCCAAGAGATCGCCTCCCTCGCGGTCGTAGACCCGCACAACAATATCCGGAACCTGCATGAGCGCACGGTCCGTAGCCGGCTCGACTATCTCTACCTCGTCGACTTCGGGCAGCGGCATGAGAAACAGGAAAGCCCCCTCCCAAGCGAAGGCCGCCGATGCCTCGTCCTCGGCTGCATTTGCTGCCTGAGCCGCGTCGTTCAATACGGCTAGGCGGGTTAAGAAGGCCTCCCAAGAATCGTCTGCGATGCGGTTTAAATCCTCTTTGCCATCAATAGGATTGAAGACCCGACTGTCATGCACCAGCCGCTCGTACAAGCTTTCAACGACAGCGATGAGCGCGTCGTCATCAGCAATGCCTAGCAGCCTGGCGGCCCACATTTGACTGAACGCCTCAGCGACCGTCACCGTAAGTAGGATAGAGCTTGGCCGCGCTTCCGGCACATCTTTGAATGCAACCGCAGCCCACCCTTTCAGGTATCGAATTAGGCGCCTGAGTTGCTCGTGGTCATCGGGGCCAACGACATCTCTGAACCACTTGTAGAGCCGCTTGGGACAGTCTCTAATACACAACT